>JADGEH010000139.1 GCA_016744475.1 Thiotrichales bacterium
TACATATTCATCTAAGCTCGGTGGCAACAAACTCGTCTGCTGGCGATTAGCACCTAGTTTGTAACGGCGTGAGGACATCGGCTTTGTTTACCTTTTGCAGAATATTATGATTGGGGGAGAACGTCACTTAAATTGGGTTCTTTTACAGCCTCGGCGCATGGGAACGGGTTAAAGGGTTTTTAGCCCCAACGGGGCGGCATCCCTATAGCCCAGGGCAACGCCCTGGGTTTGGTCGATGATACCGACCCAGCCCTGAAAGGGCGCAATAACAAGGTGGCATGGCATTTTATGTCGCCCTTTCAGGGCTGAGCTTCTTCTATTCGTTTAACCTAGGGCGTTGCCCTAGGCTATAGAGATGATGCCCCTTTGGGGCTTTTCACTGAATGGTCATGATGCATGGGAACGAGGTAAACAGCGTTTAAAGGGGGGGAGTAAATGAGTGTTTACCCCTCGCAGAAGACTTAAACCCGTGAAACAGGATGTGGCGGGAACATACGTACTAAAAGAGGTCTGCGCAGGAGACAATGACGTGTTGAGAGGAGACTTGAGGTATGGCGCTCAAAAAAACCCTTGGCACCAAGAAGGCACCTTTATATGACTCAGTGTGCAACATCACTGGCTTATGGGCGTGTTAATGCTTTAGAGCCTATACGAAAATGGGAGAATCGGCTGCAAACCCGCCCTTTTGGTCAGGTTTTCCGCTTTTTATCAACACACGCCCGCTATTCGCCTTAAAAAACCGAAAAACTTGCCTCAAAATGGCGAATTTTCGCTTCGATCCCCCATCTTCGTATAGGCTCTTAAGGTATTCTGGGTGGTATAGAGCGATTTCAACACGCAACGCATCCCCAAACAGCTTATGCAGGTAATACAGACGACACCCCCTATCAATAATAATAAGCTGAAGGCATAAACCGTAGCGATACTTAAACAGAAGTAAGCTAAAAAATTTTTTACACCCGACCAACCTTCCGTCTTAAAATGCGCTGCAATGATTAACATGAGTCATCTCCGTATACCAGTGAAATCCAGTCATTGTTATTAGTAAAAGTACGTTATGGTTTTGTTACATAGCAAGGGACATTCAATGATTTTTTATGTGTCTACATTGTTCCAGACTTCGCACACAACTGTAACAATCCTGTCACTATCTTTTAAAGAGTATAAATAACCAGCATGAAAAAACCGCCTTCATTAACCCCTCATTTTGACAAGAAACAACATCGTCGCCTGCCAAAGCTAGACCACTGTTTGGTTTTGTATGATGAAAGCCTGGTCGAATTGAATTCTGATCAACATTATCAACTTGAACGTATTGATGATGCGGATACGATGGCGGCGGCTGCACGACAATTGTTGCCTGCGGCCGATAGCCGCAAACAGATAGCCTTGTGTTTACCCGGACATGAATTTATTGCCACACAAGCTCATCTCCCTGGTGTCAGCGGTGATAACTTGCACAGCGCTTTGTTGCTGCAAAAACCGATGTTATTACCCGGTTATCAAGCGCCTTTATTGCTGGCGGTACATGCGCAGCCGCAAGCCAATGGACACTACTTGGTGTTGTGGTTTTCTGTCCAGCGTGCAGATGCCTTATTTGATGCTTTTGCGCAACAAGGCTTGCATTTAAGCCTCTTGTTGCCCCGCCCTTTGGCATTGTTAGAGTCTATTGAAGGGGTTCAACATTTATATGATGAAGATGAGCACAGCATCACTTATATGCGCTGGGTAGAAGGGGGAATACAAGATTGGTGGTGTGTCGATAAACAAGATTATGAGCAGGATGATTTTCGCCAGCAACTTGACCAGCAGCTAGCCGACAATACAAAGGCCGAAGACGCGCAATGGCGGCGCAAACAGCAACTCACCGATTGGGAAAACACCCCGCACCCTCATCCTCAAGCCTGTTATTACCGCTTTATCGCGCCTAAAGCTAAGCAACAAGGGGATAAGAAAAAACGTAAACAGCGTTGGCAGTTATTGCTGCTAGGCGGCGTTTTCATCGTGCTGGGTTTATTAGCGGCAGGGGCTTGGCTGTGGTACCAACAATACCGCTTAGAACAAGACGTTGAATCGTTACGCGAACAGACTCAAGAGATTGAAAACTTGCGCCAAGGCGTATTTAAAATTGAAGACTACATAGGTCCTATTGCATTGTTTCCTGAGCAGGATGTGATTCAACAATTACGGCAAATGAATGGTTTAATCCCGAAAGACAGTTGGATTACCCGCATGAAAGTGGAAAAGGGTGAAATAGAAATTGAAGGCAACAGTCCACAACCGATTAAAATTCTCCAAGCATTATCTGATTCTGAGCTATTTACTAATGTTGCTTTTAATCAACCGATTCGTGGACAACGTTTTGGCATTTCCATGCAGATTGTCGGGGTTGATGTTAAACAATACCTAGAGCAATATTTCCCTGATCAAGTGCAAGATGATTAATTGTAGGGTCAATGAAAATAGCTTTTTATAGCCCCTATTTATCAGTTGCCAACAAAAACATGAAAGCCCATACGTATTAAAGACACGATATTTTTCATCTTACAAAATAGACATGACAGCAGGAGCATGACACCTCAATGACTCAACAAGAAAAACGTTTGCTGTGGGTAGCCGTCGCTATCTTTGCGGGATATGCCGTACCTTTTCGGTTAGTACCAGCGGTGACAGAGGGGTACAAAGATTATCAAGCGCAACAAAAGCATCAATCTTTAGAAATTCAACGTTTGCAGCGTTTGAGTCAGCAAAAGCCTAAATGGGAAGAAGAATTTAAGCAGGCACAAGCTCAACAAACTCAAATTGAAAAGACCTTGTTGCAAGGCGATAATCAAGAGTTAGTCAGTGCTTACATGAAGAATCTGCTGCGCACCTTAGCTGTGACCGCACAGGTCAATCAAAAATCTTTGGAATTATCTGAATTCACCACCACAGACACATGGCTGATGGTGACGCAGGCGATGCAATTTGAAGCTTCTTCACAACAAACCATGGCCTTATTGAAATCAATTAAAGAACAAGCCGTGATGCTGTCCATTGTCAGTTTGGATGTGCGGGTGATTCGTAAAGATCGGATTCAAGGCACGATTAAAGTCACGGGCTTTAGTCAAGCCGTGCAACCCAGTACAGATGAAGATGGCGAAGATGTCGCTACGGAGGACAGTTGAAATGGAAATTGAAGTATTGCGTCCGATTTTCACCCAATTATTAACGCCACATGGCATTGCTCCAGTGGAAGGTTTTCCTGAAGAACCGCGCTTATTGTTTAAGCAAACGCCCAATATTGAAGAACGAGCAAAAATCCGTTTTATCTTAGGTCGGCAAGTTAAATTTGAACAAGGCCAGGAAGATGAAGTCAATCGTTTAACTAAGCATTGGCGTGCCAAACTCACCCCGCAATTAGAAAACTCCACAGAAACTTTTGATGAGCAAGACAATGAATATTTAGAAGATTTAGCCTCTGAAGCGCCCGTGATTCGCATGGTTAATCATTTATTGGAACGGGCAATGGATTTGAGCGCCAGTGATATTCATTTCGAGCCTGAAGAAAATTGTTTAAAAGTGCGTTGCCGAGTGGATGGGGTCATGTTGTTGTTAGAGCAATTGTCGCAGAAAGTTTCGGCGGCCATTGCTTCACGCCTAAAACTGATGGCGCGTTTAGATATTGGTGAAAAACGTTTACCTCAAGATGGACGGATTCAGTACAAATTAGGACACCGCACTTTAGATATGCGGGTATCCACGCTCCCCGGTGTGCATGGAGAATCCATCGTGTTGCGTATTTTGGATCGTAGCGATGTCGGGGTGTCGTTGGAACATTTGGGTATGCCCAGTGATATATTGACGGCTTATAACGATTTGATTCGCCAACCTTTTGGCATGATTCTCGTCACGGGGCCTACAGGTAGCGGCAAAACCACCAGTTTGTACGGCACGCTAGAAAAAATTAACACGGGATCACAGAAAATGATTACCGTGGAAGACCCGGTTGAATACCAAATGCAGGGCATCACCCAAATCCACGTCAATGCCAAAATTGGTTTGAGCTTTGCCGCGGGGCTGCGTTCCATTGTGCGCCAAGACCCGGACGTGATTTTAGTCGGTGAGATTCGTGACCAAGAAACGGCTGAAATTGCCATTGAATCGGCGCTCACCGGGCATTTAGTCTTTTCCACTTTGCACACCAATGATGCCGCCAGTGCCATTACCCGTTTGCAGGACATGAATATCGACACCTATCTCATCAGCTCTAGTGTGCTCGGCATCATGGCGCAACGTTTAGTACGACGCATTTGTTCGCATTGTTCGGCTGATGTGGCTTTAGAGGAAGGAGAAGCAAAAATATTGGGTGTCAGAGCTGAAGATTATCCGCTCATTAAGCGCGGTACAGGCTGTGAGCGTTGCGGACAAACGGGCTACCGTGGGCGTGTAGGGATTTATGAGTTATTGATTTTGTCTGATGAATTGCGTCATGTCATCAGCCAAGGCAGCGATGCCAATGTCATTCGTGCTCAGGCATTAAAAGAAGGTATGCGGACTTTACGCCAAGATGCTTTGGAGAAACTACAACAAGGTATGACGACACCCGAAGAAGTCGTGCGCGTGACCCGTGCGGTGTAAATCTATAGCGAAATGCCATCTTTAAGTACGAGCCAAACACATTTGGGTGTTTGGGTCGGGGCGCTACTTTAAGGGACACAACTACTTAAAGCAAAGCGCTGCTGTCGCTGTCTTGGGTGTCTCAAGCTGAATTCGACAAAGCTACTCAATTGTGCTGTTTAGATAATGGTGTTTTAGAGGATAAAGTGTACGAAGAGGATAGGAGAGGTACTGGATAAAGCGCTATATTGATTGGCTTTAGTGGGAAGGCATGCAACGTATCGAAAATAAAAATGGCGTCCCCAAGGGGATTCGAACCCCTGTTACCGCCGTGAAAGGGCGGTGTCCTAGGCCTCTAGACGATGGGGACTTAGGACTTCCTGCGGTGCTTTTTGGTGGAGCTAGGCGGGATCGAACCGCCGACCTCTACAATGCCATTGTAGCGCTCTCCCAGCTGAGCTATAGCCCCGCTCAAGTGAAGCTGCGCATTGTACTTATGCTTAAATATCGTGTCAATTTTTTTTTGTATTTTTAGCGTCCGTAATCGTCTTCAAAACGCACAATATCATCTTCGCCTAGATAACCACCTGATTGTACTTCAATTATTTCCAAAGGGAGCTTGCCAGGATTTTCCAGACGATGACGAGTGCCGAGTGGAATATAGGTGGATTGGTTTTCGGTGAGTAAAAAACTTTCTCCATCTCGATAAATACGGGCAGTGCCTTTGACCACAATCCAGTGCTCAGAGCGATGATGATGCATTTGCAAAGAGAGGCTGGCACCAGGTTTGACAGTGATGCGTTTGACTTTGAAGCGGGTTTCTTGATCCATCGTCTCGTAGGTGCCCCAAGGGCGATGGACTTTGCGATGTAAATCGACTTCATTACGTTGCGTTTGCTTGAGTTCGGCGACAATATGTTTCACGTCTTGAACTTTGTCTTTATGTGCCACCAGCACGGCATCAGCGGTTTCTACCACCACCACATCTTTTACGCCTAATGCGGCTAATAGTCGGTATTCAGCGCGTAAATAGCTGTTTTTGCAATCTTTGAGCAGTACATCGCCTTGGCAAACATTGCCTTGTTCATCTTTGTCGCTGACCGTCCATAAAGACGACCAGGCTCCAATGTCGTTCCAGCCCGCATCCAACGGCACCATCGCGGCTTTGTCGGTGTGTTCCATCACGGCATAGTCGATGGAATTGCTGGGACAGGCGAGGAAATCTTGTTTATCTAGGCGCTGAAAATCGCTGTCCATGTCCAACGATACGTTGTCAAAGGCACGTTCGCAGGCTTCGAGTATATCGCCAGCATGTAGACCGAGTTCGTCGAGATAGCGTTGTGCTTTGAAGAGGAACATGCCGCTGTTCCAGAAATAATCCCCCCTGCTTAAATAGCTTGCTGCGGTGAGTGCATCAGGTTTTTCGACAAAGGCAGCCACACGGCAACTGGCTTTATCATCTAAAGTATCGCCTGCTTTGATGTAGCCATAACCCGTTTCGGCTTGCTGTGCCACGATGCCAAAAGTGACCAGATAATCTTGTTGAGCTAAATGCAAGGCTTGTGTGATGGCGGTATGAAATCGAGGAATATCTTGGATAATGTGATCGGCAGGCAGCAGGAGAAGTTCTCCGCCGGGGTCTTTTTCTTGTGCTGCCATCGCTGCAATGGCGGCTGCGGGCGCGGTGTTGCGTCCAACGGGTTCTAGCAATATTGCACTCGCTTGTACGCCTAATGTACGCAGTTGTTCAGCCACGAGAAATCGGTGGGATTCGTTACAGACAATGATGGGCGGAGCCAGATGAGGAATGCCTTGCAAGCGTTGCAGCGTGGCTTGCAGCATGGTCTGTTCGCCCAATAAAGCGAGTAATTGCTTGGGGTAATGTTCGCGTGACAAAGGCCATAAGCGACTACCCGCACCGCCAGAGAGAATAATGGGAGTCAGCATCTAAAATTCCTCGTTAAAAGCGAATGCTGAGTTTAAAACTTAAGGTGTTTCTACCATCGGTGTTTTCCACTTCTAAACCCGCATTCATGCCTAAAATATTCAAATGTGAGCCGACGTAAATTTTGTGTTGCTCTATAGTTTCACTGTCTAAGCTCAGACCGGTTTGTTGCGGGTCAAGATTGCTCCATACGTAGCCGATGCCCGCATAAGGCGTGAACATCAAAAAGCCTTTAGAAGCGGTCAATTCTAAGGCTTTGCTGTTCATATCTAAGACTTCAGTACCGTTGAGTTGCGCATAGCTGCCGCGTATGGCTAAGGCGGGCCATATGACATTGCCTTCCCACACGGAGTAACGGATTTCTGCACCTAACATTTTTAGATTGCTGTCAGGCACGAGGCTGTAGGACGCGCCAATATCCCAACCAAAAGGCAGTCCTTTGTGGGCGTGCAAACGTGTCAGCAAAAGGCTGTCGGGGCTGTTGCCCTGTTCATTCACTAAGGCAAAAATCTCTGAATGCGATAATTTCGTGGTAGACGCTTCAACGCCTACGTCAACGCCTAATAAGCCCAGCGGTTCGGCAGGAGACAAGCTCTTATAGTGCAGGGCTGCGCCTAAATCTTGGCCTAGTGATTTGAATTGCTGCTGGGTTAAACCGGATAAGTTGTCAATCGAACGTTCGCCAGCATGAGCCGTGTGAGCTAACAAGGCGAAACAGTAAAAGGGTAATAAAAGTCGTGTCATATTAATCGTTCTCCAGGTGATGAGTTGGACGTTTAGTCATTAGACTTGTTGCAAGAGGGATAATACATGAGCCTGACTTTCTTTTACGCATAAAAAAACCGGATTAAACCCGTGAAGGTTTAATCCGGCTTATAGCGTCGTATGATAGCTAATCTATCTTAGAACGCTTTACCGATACCAAAGCCGATGACCCAAGGATCGATATCCACGTCAGCTTCAGAATAACCCAATGCACCTGAGTTAAATTTAGCAGTGGTATTGATGTCGATGTATTTTAAATCAACGTTAGCAAACCAACCGTTATCCATAATGAAATCTGCACCAATTTGCGCAGCAATACCGAAAGAATTTTCTAATTCTAAATCGGTCACGCCTAATAAGCTGGTGTTAGCCCCTTCAGTCACACTTTCATCAAAGAATAAAGTGAAGTTCAAGCCTAAACCTACATAAGGCTGAATTTGTTCGTGTGGCATGAAGTGATATTGAGCAATCAAAGCAGGGGGTAATACGCGGGTTTCGATGATGGTGGCACCAATTGCTACAGGAGGTACGGCTCCATTAGTCACAGTATCCAAAGCGGGGTAAGTGGAGCCACTAGCCACAACGTCATGCTTGGTAGAAGGGTCGAGTAATAATTCCACGCCCCAGTGATCAGTAATCATGTAAGTGATGTCAATGTCTAAAGTCCAAGCATCTTCAACGCTGACTTCAGTACCGGGCACCAGGCCATCAGCCACGCCAAAGCTGGTTAAAGCACCGCCGCTTTTGGTCACGCCATCGTTGCCGTCATTGGGGTTAATGTTAATGATACGACCACGTACTAACCAATCACCAGCATCGTGAGCCATAACAGGCAGGCTGCTTAAGCCCAGGCTGGCAGCGATGCACAGCGTTAAAGCGGATTTATTCATCAGAGGCATTCTATATTCTCCTAGTCTACTTGGGGTATGATGTTACAACGACGTTGTTTTACATTTAAGCTCAATCAGGAAGACTGTGAATAGACCGATATAAAATCAGCAGCCTTGCCTGATGCCGTCTGGAGTCTCACCAGTATGATAAAAATGAGACAGTATGTGGTTTATGTTGCAATAAAGCCAACTCAACGTTGCTATCCTACCAATCAAGCCTTTTCAAGGCTATAACTTAAGTTAAAAAAAATTCATGTTCAAACCCCTCCCCCTCTATATCGGCTTACGATATACCCGCGCAAAACGACGTAATCACTTCATTTCCTTCATCTCCCTGATTTCTATGCTCGGTATTGCGCTAGGGGTCATGGCACTGATCACAGTGCTGTCAGTCATGAACGGTTTTGAAAAAGAATTGCGTGTGCGCATGTTGGGCATGGCCCCCCACATTATGGTGTTCGCTTCCAGCGATGATGGCTTGCGGGAATGGTCGCCACTGGCCCAGCACATACAAGACAATCATTCTCAAGTGACAGGCTTAGCGCCTTATATCCAAGGTCAAGCGATGCTGAGCTACTACAACAACATTCAAGGCGTGATGTTTCAAGGTATTGATCCAGAATGGGAAAAACAGATTTCTGAGGTCGGTGACAAACTCAAAGTCGGCGATTTAGAGAGTATTCAAGCAGGTAGCTTTAATATCTTGATCGGCAAAGAACTGGCTTTTGCTTTGGGGGTCAGTGTGGGAGATAAAATCACCGTGGTGGTGCCTCAAGCCAACGTGACCCCCGTGGGTGTGTTGCCGCGCATGAAACGTATGACCGTCACAGGCATTTTTGAAGTGGGCATGCATGAATTCGACAGCGGTTTATTCTTAATGCACATCACGGATGCGGCTAAATTGCTGCGTTTACCACCAGGCCATGTGCATGGTTTAAATATCAAAGTCACAGAAATGTTTGCTGCCCCATCAATTAGCCGTGAGATGGTGCAAACCCTGCCCGCAGGACTGTATATTCAAGACTGGACTTATCGCCACGCCAATTTTTTCCGCGCCATTAAAATGGAAAAAACCGTGATGTTCATTATCCTAAGCCTAATTGTCGGCGTTGCCGCCTTCAATATTATTTCTACATTAGTCATGGTGGTGACAGATAAAGAAGCCGACATCGCTATTTTGCGCACATTAGGCGCTACGCCGAATACCATCATGGGGATTTTCATGGTGCAAGGCACGGTGATTGGCGTCGTCGGTTCAGCACTAGGATTAATCGGCGGTATATCTTTAGCGTTAAATTTAGAAACCTTGATTCCCGCATTAGAAGCGGCATTTAACGTGCAATTTCTTGATTCTTCCGTGTATTACATCAGCGATGTACCCTCTGATTTGCACTGGAGCGATGTCACTCGCATCGGCGGCTTATCCTTGCTATTAAGCTTTATCGCCACACTGTATCCCGCTTGGCGAGCCGCCCGCACACAACCCGCAGAAGCCTTGCGTTACGAATAAACCTCTTATGCTATGGTGCTGAAATAAGTCCGCCCTTGCTAAGCGGGCTTTAAGGGATATGCAGCAAGAGCTTGATTTCAAATACCATTTAATCCAGACCCTAACTCAATGGAGAAGACTATATGACTGAAAGTAACATCACTGAAAAGCCGCAAATGAGTTTAACCACCAAAATTATGATCGCCATGATCTCTGGTGCCCTCTTAGGCATTCTCATTAACCTGTTTTTCAAAGAAGTCGCCTTCGTTGAAACTTACTTAACCGGCGGACTCTTTAATGTCGTCGGCACTGTCTTTGTAAAATCCTTAAAAATGATGGTCGTACCTTTAGTCTTTGTCTCGTTAGTCTGCGGAGTCACCGCCTTAGGCGATGTCAAAGCCTTGGGACGCATCGGTGGTAAAGCCCTGGTGTTGTACCTGTTCACCACCGCACTGGCGATCAGCATCGCACTGACTATCGCCGTCACCATTTCTCCGGGTGCTGGCTTTGAAACCAGCGAACAAGCGGCCCCCTTTGAAGTGAAAGAAGCCCCTTCTCTAGCGCAAGTGATTATCGACATGGTGCCAAAAAACCCTCTGGAAGCCATGGCAGAAGGCAACATGCTCCCCATCATCGTCTTTGCGCTGCTATTTGGCATCGCCATTACTTTAGCGGGTGATCGCGGACGACATGTGTATGAATTTTTTACCGATTTAAATGAAGTCATCATGCAGATGGTGTACATCATTATGAAACTCGCACCTTATGGGGTGTTTTGTCTCATCGCCACCACTTTTGCCAAACAAGGAATAGACATCATCCTGCCGTTGTTGGCGTATTTCCTCGTTATGGTATCCGCGCTGTTATTGCACGGTATCGGCACCTTCACCCTGCTGCTCAGTCTGTTCGTTAGAGTCAATCCCTTCACCTTTTTCAAAAAAATCCGTCCCATGCTGGCCTTTGCTTTCAGTACCGCCAGCAGTAACGCCACCATCCCCATCAGCTTAAATACCGTGCAAGAACGTTTAGGCGTGAAACAATCGGTATCTTCTTTTACCGTGCCTTTGGGAGCCACCATCAACATGGATGGCACCGCGATTATGCAAGGTGTGGCCACGGTCTTTATCGCAAATGTGTATGGCGTAGATTTAACCGTGGGGGATTATCTCACGGTGATTTTAACCGCCACCCTGGCCTCCATCGGCACCGCTGGCGTACCTGGTGTGGGCTTAATTATGCTGGCACTGGTGTTGGATCAAGTGGGTCTTCCCGTAGAAGGTATTGCCTTGATTATCGGCGTTGATCGCTTGTTGGATATGATTCGCACCGCCGTCAATGTCACAGGCGATGCCACGGTCAGTTGCTTAATTGCGAAAAGCGAAAAAGCGATGGACATGGACATCTTTAATGATCCGCAGGCAGGCATTATTAAAGGAAAAGTCACCACACCCACATAAGCAGCGAGCGGCTGCCCTGTCTGTGTATCAACACTGCTCGACAAAACGCCCCACCGGGGCGTTTTTTATTTAATGCGAATGCGAGGGGGAGTATGAAGCATCGTTCGCGTGCGCACCGAAAAGAAAGTGCGCACCCTACCTGGCTAGCCAGCCTATTATTTAACCCGCATGAATTATGGCGCACGAATCAAAAATAGCGACTACGCGGATTTATAGAACCCATTTGATATCTATTATGTTAAAGTTCTGAAGTATGGATATTTCAGAAAAAGCCCCTAAAAGCAGACTGTATACGAGCAGTTTAACAG
>JADGEH010000026.1 GCA_016744475.1 Thiotrichales bacterium
GCGAGACAGGGAGAGGCGCAGCCGTGGTCGAGTAGCCCGCGACAAGGCATCATTTTGGACGGTGGCACCAGCGATGCGAAGGGTTTTGGTTCGCATCGCTGGGGTGGTCAAGACACAATGCATTGGCCGTATAGTCATGGGGGAAGACAGTGACTGTAGCAGCGCAGTGTGAAGGTGACTGGGTGATACCGGACGTGTCGGGGCACCAGAACAGCGTCTCACGCCCACTTAAGAAGTTCTAAGGACAAGGATGTCCGTGAACATCTCTTAAACGATGCGAGACACCACATTTTAAGGTCTGCCCCTTATGCCCAACTTGACCACCTACTTTACGTTTGTGTTTCGGGCGTAGACTTTTCTCATTGGCAGTAGGTTTTTTCAAGCCATCGCTTGATGGTGGCTTTCTGCTATTGTGGCTGTCTTTTCCTAGCTGTGCTTCAAGTTCACGGATACGCGCTTCTAACTGCTCGACTGTATCGAGCAGAGTCAGAATCAGCACATCTTTTTGAGCTTCTGTTAGTTGGGATACATCAGGACGTTTCATTGGCAACTCTGGAGGGCAAAATTTTTCTCTAAGTCTGCCATATATCTAAATTTTTGGCATCTTGATCTGAATAGTTACCATTGTTCACGAGTGATGGTGGTCATTGAGGTATCACAGGATTGGAGTGATTTATGAGGCTGGCAACTCGTCTATTAGACTTGTCCGAGTTTAAGAACCTATACGAAAACGGGATAATCGGCTGCAAATCCGCCCTTTTGGTCAGATTTTCCGCTTTTTATCAACATACGCCCGCTATTCGCCTTAAAAAACCGAAAAACCTGCTTCAAAATAGCGAATTTTCGCTTCGATTCCCCTCGATTCCCCATCTTCGTATAGGCTCTAAGACCAGACTCGTTTTTGAAACCTATCAGTTCCTCTAGTATCACTGAAATATTTCCTCTATTGGTACTGACTGCAACGCGGTCAAGACAGCATTTCCATGCGGCGCATCACTGTCATTCAGTGAAGCATTTTTAGCCCCAACGGGGCGTGATTTATACAGCCCAGGGCATCGCCCTGGGTGATGAATATAGCGAATATCTAGCCCTTTCAGGGCTGAGTTTTTTCTCTCATATTCCAGGGGCGTTGCCCCTGGCTATATAGATTTTGCCCCTTTGGGGCGTGTGTTGATAAAAAGCGGAAAACCTGACCAAAAGGGCGGGTTTGCTGCCGATTATCCCGTTTTCGTATAGGCTCTTAATCGCGCACAAAAAAAACGGCTCGCTCTTTTGCAAAAGCGAACCGTTTTTTTTGACGGAGAAATTATTTTTTATCTACTTTTTTAGCACTACGTTTGATAAACATAATTCCTAAAAAGATCATAATGATGATTGAAAATCCTATGGTAAACAGGGATAACTGTCCAATCGGATCATTTAATAAAATATCCATAATAGGCATGAGAACACCTCCTCAATTTGTTGTTGTCACATAAAATTTGGGGAATCACTCGCTCTTTGAGGCGCTTTACGTTCGGCAGACAGCGATGCCATCACCGTTTACGACTGCTCAAGGCTGTTTAGCCACAAAGTCGCGTCTTCATCCCACAATACTGAGTCACTAACGTGACACAAAGACTTCGTGCTTAAGTCATTTCACACATTTTATGTCTCGTGAGCCAGTCATTTACCGCATTGAGTATAATGGATTCATGTTGCAAATTCCGTATTTTTCACAGGTTCATCGGATAGCTTTTATTGATAGATGACAAAGGCTTTTTTGTGCTTGTGGTTTGTTTTTCAGCACGGGAAAAAAGCCTTTGCTTCACGTCTACCCTTCAGTGATGAATTCCACTCGGTTCATTTTTTGCGGGCTTTTGAGGGTTTCACCGAAAATCAAGGAACCTCCATGTGTTTGGGTGTGGGTGTTTATCCCCGTTTTAGCCGCCGCTTCTCCTCTCAACTGAGCTTGAGTCTATGTTTGTGTCTGTTGTTGATGCCGAGCCACTCCGCACCGCCGCCACTGGACACCGTGATTCTCGATACGCTCATTAATCATCAAGATTACGGTCAACATTTCTTCTTATTAGATACGGATTATCAGGTCTATGTGCAGCCGCAGGTGTTAGAAGCACTGGGGCTTAAACCCGAACTTTGGCAAGCTTGGCGCGAGCAAGCCCATTTTCCTTTATCCGCGCTTGCACCGCACCTGAGTTATACCTTTGATGACATCAATATCCGCTTGCTGATTGAGGCTGAACTCAGCGCTTTTGTACCGCAAGTGATTGCGGTTAAACCCAAGCCGCAGATGTCAGCGCATCAAACCGTGAGCGCTCAGCCCTTAAGCGCTTTTGCTAATTACAAGCTGGATACGCGCTCAGAAGCGGGCACTTTAAATCTCTCAATCCCTATAGAAATCGGCGTGAAATATCATGATTGGTTGTTGTCCTCAAACTTTCTCTATCAAAACCAGCCAGAAAAATGGGTGCGTCTGATGTCTCAACTCACTTGGGATCGCCCTAAACAGTTGCAACGCTTAGTGCTGGGGGATTTTTTTCCCGTGCAAAGTTTGGACGACACCGCCGTGGTGACAGGCCTTTCTTTACGCCGCTTTTTTACTCAACAACCGCAGTTTTCCACCTTGCCCGAACCGCGTTTAAAGCGCTGGTTACAACACCCTGCGAGTATCGAGTGGTATCAAGATGACGAGCTGTTAGACACCTGGTTACTCAAACCGGGCGAAGTGCAATTTACTGATTTTTTACAGGGTGCAGGACAAGGCCAGGTGCGCTTAAACATTCAAGATATTTTCGGTCATCAAGACCAATATCAGCAGGTTTTTTTTATGTCTCAAGCCTTATTAAAACCGGGTTTGCATGACTATCATTATCAATTTGGCTGGCGGCGCAAAGCCTTTTCGGAGCCGCATTTGGCTTTTGGTCGTTGGCTGCTGGCAGGACAACATCGTTATGGCGTGTCTGAGGCATTAAGCGTGGGATTTAGCGGTGTGGCTCAGCCGCATGAACAGCGCTGGTCGCCTGCTCTGGATTGGGTGGGTTTTGGGCGCTTGCAAGCCCATCTCAGCGGTGATTATGCGCAGCGTATAGAACACGACGCGCAGGCGATTCATGCTTTATTGCAATACCAGCATCAGGGTTTCAGCGTGGGAGCCGGAGGGGATCGATATTCTCGATATTACAATACAGACGATGAGAGCACGGCGCTCAAGCAACGCGCTTTTATCAGCATGTCATGGCCTAACCGCGATCATTGGGGACATTTTGCCGTCTCTATCGAGCGCATCGAATATTGGCAAAATCCGGCACAAAACATACTGTCTTTTAACTATCAAAATACCTTGTCTCAAAATCTGCATTTTGTCCTCAATGCACGGCAAAAACAGGGCTTAAATGCGGGTTTTGAACTGTTTATTGGGCTTAATTACGCTTTTGGCAAAGATTGGCGTTTACAACTGCGCACCGCCCAAGTCGATCATCAACAACGCCGCAGTCTGCGTTTAAGCAAATCCCCACAACGCGGGAGCAGCCATGCTTACCGCCTCAATATAGAACACACCGATGATCAAGACTGGAAAGCCAATATGCGCTGGCAAGCTCGCCAGCCATATGGCGTGCTAGATACCACGTTGTATTACCAACCCGACGCAAATAGCACCGCCGTGAGTTGGGCGGGCGGGATGGCTTGGTTGCCAGGAACGGGTCTACATTTTAGCCGTCCCATCGCCGATAGCTTCGCACTGGTGTCCGTCGGCAAGCCTGGTATACCGATAAAAATGGGCGAGCAAATCATGGGTGTGAGCAATGCCCAAGGCGAAGTGCTGGTGCCTGAACTCAGCGCGTTTTACCCCAATCGTCTGCACATCGACTTAAAAACCCTGCCGTTGAATGTCGCTTTGCAACAACCAGAACAATTCGTTAAACCCCGCTATCGCAGTGGCAGCTTTGTCCCCTTTGAATTGGACACCTTCACCGCTGTAGAAGGTGCGGTGTATTTTGCGGGGCAGCCATTAGAGCAAGTGTCCATGCGATTACAAATAGGCGACAACCGCTTTCACGCGCTCATCGGCAAACAAGGTTATTTTTATCTCGAAAACATCCCCACCGGCACGTATCAAGGCCAGGTTGACAGCGATGCCGCACAGTGCCACTTTGCACTCAAAATACCTGATAGCAGCGACATTGTGCAATATTTAGGAGACATACAGTGTGAATAAATTCAAGCTCTTATCTGTACTCATCAGCAGTTTTATCGGGATGCCGACACAGGCGTGTGACATCCACTTATACAGCGTCAATTTTGGCCTTTATATTGGCGAGGCTCAGTCAGCGCGAGGGGCGGTGTCGCTAGATCATTGCACCCGCCGCGTCAAAATCAGCCTAGATGCGGGTTTATATGCCGACGGACAATTTGCTGCACGGGCGGTATCCAATGGCTTAGGCCATCGGTTGACGTATCACCTGTACCAAGATGTTGGTTTTAGCCAATTATGGGGAGACGGTACGCAAGGCACGCAAGCCTTATTAGCCAACAACGGCGAACATCCCATTTATGCCTATGTACCCGCCCAACGTATGCCGCCAGAAGGCGTGTATACCGACAGCGTGATGGTGGTGGTGGAGTGGTGAACAGTCAAAGCAGCCGCTCCCATCCTGCTGAGTAATTTGCTACACTCGGCACATGCCAACGACACCCTCCCCCACACTGCTCAGCCTACTGCAAGCGCTTAATCCTGCACAATTTGCAGAGCTAATCCAACGCCTCAATGCGCCTGAATACCATTTACGCCACGCCACCCAAACCGAGCAAGCGATTGATTTAATCCGCTACTTAGGCACAGCGCGAGAAGAAGCATTACAAGTGCTTATTCGCCAAGTGCGGATGCCGTTTGCTGTGCATATTCTGCACTGCGACAGCGACCGCGAATGGGCGCAGACCTTAGCGCAAAATCTGGCGGACAACGGCATCAAAGTCGCCCCGCTTGATCCCAATCATCTACGCCCCGCCGTGTGGCAACAAGCCCAGCGCGTGATTTTAGTGGCAGGCGAGGCGAGTATTGCTGATGGCTGGGTTAGCGAGCAATATCAACGTCTTGCCCACTACACTGCGCCCGGTTTTTGCTATTTACCTGTGCTGAGAGAAGCGGTCGTGATGCCGTTTAGCCGCGATGTAAACTACATTGATTTCAGCGACGATTACGCGCAAAGCTTTCAAGCCTTGTGGCAGACATTGAACTTTGAACTCATGCCGCCGCCGTCCCACTTACTCATCCCGCCAGAGCCACAAACTCCACCCCAGGCCAGCGCGGCTTTGCCAGCATTTATCGCAGCTTTGTTTGAACATTACCAACAAGCCTCACCCGTACCGCAAATGCTGTTGGTGCAAAAAGGCTGGAATCAGCCCTGGATAGTAGACACCTTGCTGGCACAAGCCGAACGCCTATACCCGCGCCGCGCTTGGCATATCGCCGCCCCCTATAACGAAGATGAAAACAGCTTTTTTCAACAACTGGCAGCACAATGTGGCTTGCAAGCCCACTCGCAAGCGACATTTGAACACGCCTTAAAACAGGATTTAAAAGACGGAAAAGCGCATTTTTTACTCATCAGCCGTTTTGAAAACAGCTTTATCCGCAGTTTGCAAGCCCTAGCGCGAACCCTGCGCGATTTCAACGAAACCCACGCCAATCATCTACACATATTGTTGCTTGGCGGCGAAAACTTATACGACCTGAAATATCAAGAAGGTACACATTCGATTCTCAACATCGCCGAACCTACCTACTGGGCAGAACCCGCCCCCGGCGACGCGCCGCCACTCGTGCCCCACGCCGACCCGCAACTGGCCGCCGATTTATTAGCCCAATGCGGTGGCTATCCGCCGCTGCTGCGGGCGGCGGTGCAAATGGCGCAGTGCGAAGGCAAGCCCGACGACGCACGTTTAAGCGAAGCCTCCTGTGTGTGGGAATTATTCACCAGCCTGCATTTAAACCCACGCGAAAAAGCCACCTTGCGCGACTGGCTAGACTGCCGCAACACCGCGTTGGCGGCCTGGAAACCTTATTTATTCAATGCTTTGTTGCGGGATTTATTCTGGCGCGGGGTGTTGGTACGGCGCGAGCGGCGTTTGTATTGGCGCTGCGAAGCCATGCGTTTAGCAGGATTGGAGATTCTAGAAGCGATGGGATGAAGTTGTTAAATGCCAATAAAGCCCAGGGCAACGCCCCGAAAGAGCGAAATAAGAGGAGAATTTAACCTCGTTCCCATGCACGGCATCACTGCCATTCAGTGAAGCCCTGTAGCATTGCAAGCAGTTGATTTTATTCCCCCTTCTCGAAGGAGGAGGGGGGCTAAGCGCCTAGTGGAGTGCCAAGCCGTAGCTGAGCATATGCGAAGCTACGGCTTCGCACTCCGTTTCATGCTTTAACTCTCGTTACCATCAAGTCACATTTGAAGAAGAATACAGAAACTTATTGAGCAAATATCATATTGAATGGAATGAAAAATATGTGTGGGATTGATTTAGGACAATTTATTAATCGGATGGCTTTACCCAAGATGTTGCCCTGGACTGTATGGATTGCGCCCCGTTGGGACTTTGCTCAGATTTGGCTCCCATTCTTGTTTTTGCTACTCCTCCCCGCCCTCAGCCTCGCTGCACCGCCCTTGCCTGACACCTATTTTGATTCGGAACAGCAGCTATTAGAGGCATTGCAATTCAATTCTCAACCTATTTATGCGGTTGCATTTTCCGTAGATGGGCGGCGGGTGGCAATGGCGAAAGATCAACGCATTCATATTTTTGATACTCGCACGGGGAATAAGCTGCACATTCTGCAAGGGCATCACCGTGAGGTTATTAGCATCGCCTTTGCCGCTGACGGCAAGCGGCTGCTTTCTGGTAGTTGGGACAATACCGTGCGGCTGTGGGATACCGACAGCGGTAGTCTGCTGCACACCTTGCGAGGACATGAGAATCGAGTTACCAGCGTAGCCTTTGCCATTGATGGCAAGCAGTTGCTCTCCGGCTCTTCTGACAACACCCTGCGGCTGTGGGATACCGACACCGGCAACCTACTGCGTACCCTGCAAGGGCATGAAGATTCTGTTATCAGTGTCGCCTTTGCCACCGACGGTAAGCGGCTACTCTCTGGTTCTCGTGATCAAACTCTGCGGCTGTGGGATGCGGACAGCGGCAACTTACTGCACACTTTGCAAGGGGGGCAGGTTATTACTAGCGTAGCCTTTGCCGTTGACGGTAAGCGGCTGCTCTCCGGCTCTAGTGATGGCATCTTACAGTTGTGGGATGCCGACAACGGTAGCTTGCTGCATACCCTGCAAGGGCATGAAGAGTGGGTTAGCAGTGTTGCCTTTGTTGCCGACGGCAAGCAACTACTCTCTGGTAGTTGGGACAACACCTTACGGCTGTGGGATGCCGACAGCGGCAGCCTGCTGCATACCCTGCAAGGGCATAAAGATTGGGTAACTAGCGTTGCTCTTGCTGCCGATGACAAGCGACTACTCTCCGTATCAGACGACGGTACGATCCGCGAATGGGATGCTTTGACGGGGCAGGCATTGTCCGTTAGGTTGGGGACATGGGTTGGGTGGGAAGGCGCGAAGGCTGAAAAAAATTATTGGGTGTATTGTGACTTGACCACTTTAGGGTGCCATCGCAGGGATGACGGCAGTTTGCTGAATGCTGACTTACCACCACAAGCAACAACCCGTTTGCTCTTAGAATTACCTGATGATTTGCAAGCAGCACAAGACGAAACCACGAATTTTCAGCTAAAAGTACACAATGTGGGGCAACAGCCCGTATATTGGGTAAAACTACGATTGGCTGCACAGCAGGAGCGCCCATTAACTTGTCCAGGGCAAAAAATCCTCCCAGATTCGTCTTTTGTCATCAATACACCCAATACTGTGCTTTCTCTTGCCTCCGGCAAATCCAGTGAAATACCTATTGAATTAACGGCACAGACTTGTTTTGAACAACCCCAAGCGGGAATATTTAATTTAGCGTTGGAAGTTGTCGCCCACAATGCTCCCACGCAAATCATTCACACCTCCCTTCACATTGATTTACCACAATTGCTCAGCCCCGTGCCAGTCAGCTTTCAAAAAGAAACCCGTACCCTGTTAGTGAGTTTGCACAACGAAGGCAAACAAGCCCTTAATGATAGCCAGATTCAGTTACTTCTTAATAATCACCCCATCGGCGATCCAATTTTAAGCAAACAACTGGCTGCCAACGCCACGCGAGATTTTAGCTTTATCGCCCCGAAAGCGATGAAATTAAACAAAAACAGCCGCGTGACGCTGTACATTCGCAAAACCACTGCGCCGATCCATGCTTGGTATTTGCGTGATTTGCTGATTGATTGGCGACCGTTCATGTATCCGCATGAAATCGTCTTACTGTTGTTGGGCGTGTTGATGTTGGCTGTGCTGGCTTATTATCTGCGCTTGTTTCGTCATCCGCTGGTGCTGGAATTGTCCGCTGAACCTGTTGCTTTGCTGCATGTGCCGTTTGAGGATTTGCCCAGAGCGCGGCGGTATTTGCACAACACGCGTCGCCTCGACACGGTATTGTCTAATAGCGGTGTACCCGACAAATTTTTGCAGAAAGCCGAGCAGTTTGAAGCGATGGAGGCGATGGTGCGAGCAGATTTGCTGGCGCGACGCTGGGGTGCGGACGTCGTCGCGCTGCCGGTGCTGGCACAAGAGGGCATCGCTTTGTTTTCGTTCACATTGCCCGCGACTTTCCCGCTGAATCTGGACACCCTATTGCTATATTTTCCTCCCCCCGACGCGGCGCAAGCAGAAATAGAAGGTTGTTTGAATCGTCTGACCAGCACGGAAAAAATCTTGATTCTCAGCCTTGATACCGTGCAACAAACAGCGCTCCGTCCGCTGGGTATTGATCCCGCGACTTTGTGGATTGTGCCGGATAACCGCGACATCACGGCGTTGCTGATTTCTCCGCAGCCTGTGCAGGTGTTGGTCAGCTTGCTCGCCAGTCAGTTGAAAGTGGCGCAATTGTCGCCGTATCAAACCCGCAGCGGCGTGAATAAAGACCTGATTTTTTTCGGGCGTAGCCAGTTGCTCAGCCATATTTTGCACCGCGAGGCGGGGAATTATTTGCTCTGCGGTGGGCGGCAAGTGGGTAAATCGAGCATTTTGAAACGCTTGCATCGTTATTACCAAGACCGCCCCGAAGTGGATTGTCATTACCTTCTTTTGTCTGGTGCGGATTTTTGGAGCAAATGGCAGGGCGAGCAGGCGGGTGATTTGGCAGCGGTGTCATCGGGGCAGCGGCGCGTGGTGCTGATTGATGAGGCGGATTTATTCATCCGCGCTGAGGCGCAAAATGATTATCCGACGCTGCAAGTGTTTCGCAGCTTAAGCGAGGAGGGGCGATGCTTTTTTATCCTTGCGGGCTTTTGGGATTTGTACGCCGCGTCGGTGTTGGATTATCACTCGCCGCTGAAAAATTTCGGCGAGTCGCTGACCATTGGCGCGTTAGAAGCTGAGGCTTGCCGCCAACTGGCGATTGAACCGATGGCGAATTTGGGTTTGCATTATGCCGACAGCACGTTGGTGGATCGTTTGTTGGAAAAAACCGGGCAGCGGGCGAATTTGATTGCGATTGTATGTAATGAAATGCTGAAAAAAGTCCGCGCTGAGCAGCGGATTTTGACCGCATCGGCCTTAGAGCAGGCGCTAGACAGCGATGCGCTGCGTGATTCGCTGCAAGATTGGGCGACTTTGAGCAGCAGCGGTGAAGATAGCGATCATCGTTTAGACCGCTTGCTGGTGTATGCGACGATTGAAATGGGTGAGTTTGATATGAAAAGCGCGATGGAGGCGCTCAATGCCGCAGGCGTGGAATACCGCGTTGAAGCGTTGAAGAAATCGCTGGCTCGCTTGGTGTTGGCGTTTGTGTTGGAACGCGCAGGCAAAGGGCGTTATCGCTATCATGTGCCGCTGTTGAAGGATTTTATTTTAGAAGATGATGTGCGCAGTGTGTTAGCGCATGAGGCGGGGGTTTAATTTAGAGCCTATACGAAAACGGGATAATCGGCTGCAAACCCTGTCATGCAGCGATGGCTCACTGTCGTAAAAATCACCTGAGCACGCTGGCAAGAATCCTGATTGAATTGGGAGCAAGCCTCGTTTATGGCTCGCGCCACCAGTGCAACTTATCGCGCAAAGTGGCGTAATAATCATACCCAGGCGGGTGGATGAGTTGCACATGGCGATTTTTTTTCACCACCACGCGATCTCCGGGCTGCAAGCGTTGGCAAGGTACTGCGTCTCCCGTTAATTGTGCATCCATGTTTTGTTCTAAACATATCGTCACTTCAATTTCACTGTCACCACTCACCACCATGGGTGGGTTGCTTAAGGTATGCGGGAAAATAGATAACAAAGCGAGAGCATTGAGAGAGGGATGTAGAATCGGGCCACCACCGGATAAGCAATAAGCCGTTGAACCCGTTGGGGTGGCAATCAATAAACCATCTGAACGCTGCGAACCCAGCAAATGCCCGTCAATAGCCGTGTTAAAACAAAACATGTGGGGGGTGTTCCACTTTTGCAGCACGATGTCATTTAATGCATCGCATTGATTGAGCAGTTGTTCGCCGCGATAAGCACTGGCGTGCAGTAAAAAGCGGTGTTCCTGAATGTATTCCCCAGATAATATTTTATCTAATTGAACTTCAATATCATCAGGGTGAAGGTCGGTGAGAAAGCCTAAGCGCCCTAAATTCACGCCTAATAAACGCACGTTGTATTCAGATAATTGCCGTGCGGCTTGTAGAAAAGTGCCGTCGCCACCAATGATGATCACGAGATCGCAACATAAACCCAGTTGTGCAATATTAGCGACGGGCAGCCCATGCTTGGGCAGCGCTTCGACACTGTTCTCTGCCAATAACATCGGCAAACGACGGTGGCGAAGAAGGTTGATCACTATTTGCAGGGTATGGCTGGCCCCGGCATGTTGACGCTTAGCAATAAGTCCAATTTGCTCAAACAATTGAGAAATCCTGTAAAAGTTTGTAAATTCGCTGGGTTTGCAGGAAAATCGAGTTAAATTTCACCTTAAGAAGTGCTCTGGTCAATATAAATCGACAGCGATCAAGCTGACTTGAGCCTCTTAGGCTAGGATTTTCTTTAAATAGTATGACTATTCGCCTCGAATCTTGAAATAATCAGGCTCAAATCAGTTTAACCTCGCTACGACTTCTATTTAGACGGCTGGCAAGGGGGCTTTATCGGCTGCTAGGGCGTGGGTTTTGGACTGATGTTCCGCTTTTTTTCAAAGAGATAGAATCACTCTTCTCCTCAAAAAACCGAAAAATCACCGACTAAACCACCGCTTTTCGCTACGATGCTGCTCCCTGTCTTCCGTCTATTAACCCGATAGCTTCTGAGTGACCACCCCTTGGGTATCCAGGCATGACAAAAGTTTCTTCAGCAGCGGATAGGCCGCGGCTAGATACCGCACTAAACATACGCGCTCAACAATTATTAAAACATTTGGTCTCGCGCTATATTCGAGACGGGCAGCCCGTGGGTTCTCGCACCTTATCCAAAGATGCAGAATTAGCCTTAAGCCCCGCCACGATTCGCAATGTCATGTCTGATTTAGAAGACATGGGTTTGCTCATTTCTCCGCATACTTCCGCAGGGCGTATCCCCACTGCACGCGGCTATCGTGTGTTTGTCGATAGCTTGTTACAGATTCAACCACTGGAAATGGCGGATACTTTACGCCTACGCCAGCAATTACTCGAAAGCACCGACTATAACAAGCAGAACCTGCTCCAACAAGCCTCTGATTTATTATCAGAAATCACGCACTTAGCGGGTGTGGTCATGTTGCCCAAACACACTAGCAACATGTTGCGCCACGTTGAATTCTTGCCGTTATCAGAGCAACGTCTGCTGGTCATCATGGTCATCAACGCCCAAGAGGTACACAACTGTATCATCCACACTAGCCGTGAGTACACACCCAGCGAGCTACAACAAGCCGCAAATTATCTCAATCAAGCCTTTGCGGGCAAAAACATCCAAAGTGTGCGAGCGGATTTATTACACGATATGGAGCAAGCTCGCACAGACATGAATCAAATGATGCAATTTGCCATTGAAGTGGCGGATAAAGTCTTTGAGGCGCAAGGTGGCAGCGATTACGTCATGAGCGGACAGACGCATTTAATGGAAGTGGCGGAATTATCGAATATTGATAAATTACGCCATTTGTTTGAAGCGTTTAACCGCAAACGCGATATTTTGCATTTATTGGATCAAGCGCTGAATGCTGACGGCGTGCAATTATTCATTGGCGAAGAATCCGGCTATGAAATCCTGGATGCTTGCAGCGTCGTCACCGCGCCTTATGAAGTGGAAGGCGAAGTGGTGGGCGTGTTAGGCGTGATAGGCCCGACCCGCATGGCTTACGAGCGCGTGATCCCGATTGTGGACATGACCGCCCGTCTGGTGGGTGCGGCTTTGAAAAACGAATAAATGAGGGTCTCTTTGTCCTCATTCATTCCTCTTCCTCCCCCAGCTGATTGAATTACATTATCAAAACATAAATATTTTTCGCTTGTCAGTTGGCTAAAAAGCGTTACCCTCTCTCAGTTTGCCTTTATACAGTGCTCCCCCCATTCATAGACTAAGGAAATATCATGGCTCAAAAAGCAGATTTAGAAGCCCGCGAATCCGCCTGTAGTAGTGCGGAAGAATTCGCCCAGTTAGCCGCTGAAGCATTAGCGGACCCGGCTGATAATGACTATGCCAAAGAACTTCTCGGCAAGGCCGAAATGCAATGCCAATTCCCGATTGATTATGTGAAAACGGCGGAAGGCTTTGTCGCGTTAGGCGACACGGATTACGCTAAAGATTTGTATGAACAAGCTGAAGAAGCGTGCTTTGAAGGTCATGAATTTGGTGAAGTGGGCTTTAGCGTGGCTAAGCATTTAGGCGATAAAGAAAAAGGTAAAGAACTGCTGGATAAAGCCGCTGATGAAGCGAAAGAAGTGGCTGATTTTCTGAAATTGGCACAATACGCTGAGCAAGGTTTAGGCGATAGCGAAATGGCGAAAACTTATTTTGCCAAGGTCGAAGAACAATGCAAAACCATTGATGATTTCAAAACGCTGGCGAAAGGTATCGCGGCTGATGATGTGGACAGCGCTAAAACCTTGTACCAAAAAGCGGAACGTTTTTGTGATGATGTACCTGCCACGGTCAATTATGCGCAAGGGGCGATGGACATTTTTGATGACAAAGAATGGGCGGGCAAAATTTTGGGCGATGCGGAAACGGATTGCCAATTTCCACAAGATTTTGTGGATTTAGCCGCAGGATTTAAAAGCCAGTTAGGCGATACCGATAAAGTCGGTGAATTGCTGGAACAAGGTGCTGATTTCGCCATGTCCGGTGAAGAACATTTAGCCTTGGCTAAAGGCTATTGGGACTTGCTGCAAGATAAAGAAAAAGCCGCTGAGTCTTATCAAAAAGTGGTAGATGATCAAAATGATCGTGAAAAACTGCTAGAACTGGCTAAAACCATTGCGACCGATGTCGGCGATAAAGAGATTGCCAAAAAAGCCTACGCTAAAGTAGAAAGCAAAACCGCCAGTGCCATGGATTTGGGCAAGCTCGCACAAGCGGTGTGTGATGACTTGGATGACAAAGAATATGCTTCTGAGATTTATGGTCGTGCGGAAGAAAAACTCAAAGGTGCGAATGATTTAATCAATTTATCCGGCGAAGTGTTGAAAAACCTGGACGATAAAGATCGCGCTGCGGGTTTGTATCAAAAAGCCTTGGCGGCTACCAATGATTTTGGCGGTTGCGCTAAATTGCTCAACGTGGTTCAAGATAAACTCCCTGATAATAAAGATTTGGCGCGTAGCATCATCACCCAAGCCGAATCTTCCGCCGAAGCCACACCTGAATATCTGGAATTAGCAGATAAAAGTGTGATTGTGCTGGATGATAAAGACATGGCTAAAGCGCAATTACACATCGCTGAAGAACGTGTCACCAGCTTGGACGAAATGCGTAAATTGGCTAAAGCGGTAGAAAAACACTTTGGTGATGACGCAGAGTGGAAAACTCAGGTGGCAGAAAAGCTGGAAAAACGCGAAGCCAATCAAGCCAAATATTCTGAATTCCAAGATCGTGAAAATGCCTGCACCAACAATGCACAATTTCTCAATCTCGTCGATCAAGTCATGGAAGAGTTGGAAGACAAATTCTATGCTCGCAAACTGCTGACTGCCGCCGAAAAAACCTTAGAAAGCCAAACGTTTAACTTAAACAATTCGATGGCTTTAGGCTTATCGGTTGATCGTCATTTACAAGATAGCGATTGGGTGAAGCGTATTTTTGATGCGTGTGCAGAAAAATGCCAAACCTTTGCTTGTATGCGCAATGTGGGACAAGGCACCGCCTCGCTGACAGACAAGGCTTTAGGCCAGTCTTTAGCGAAAAGCTATTATGGTGATTTTGAAGCTAAAGTGGATGGAGCCGAGAGCAAATCCACTTATGATTACAGCAAGTTAGTCACCGCAGTCAGCGAAGATTTAGGCGATGCGGGTTGGGCTAAACAGTTGCTCAGCAAAGCCGCTGCACAAAACGGCGATCATTTTGCTTTGGCACATTTAGCTCAATTGGCGAATAGCTTGGGCGACAGCAGCACCGCAGAAAGCTTGTTTAACCAAAGTGCCGCTGCCTGTAAAAACCCTAGCCAATTCATTCAATTAGGTCAACGCTTACGCACTTACAATTTAGCGGGCAATCAATTAAAAGCACTGTATGGTCAAGGTTTGGGACAATTCGAAGCGGCCCGCGATCAATTGCAACTGGCTGAAGGCATTATGGATGTGTTTAATGATAAAGCTTGGGCGACTGAAGTGTATGCACAAATGGCTGATAAATTCAGCAGCGAAGAAGATAAAGCGCTGTATCAAGCCAGCCTTTCACACAATGTAGAACGCACGTTCTTCTAAGTTTCTTTTTCTCTTTTAATCAATAAAAAGCCCCCAAATGGGGGCTTTTTTATTTGTGGGTGTTTGGGTTCACTGATGAATGATGCGTCATCCATAGGCGAAGTCAATCAGCATTATCCCTTAAACACTTGTTCCTGCTAGAAGATCATGTTCATCTGTTGATTGACTCAAGCTTTGTATTAATCGTTCCACCTGTGTACGCACCTCAATTTGAGGGGATTCTAAAGCTTGTGCGGTCAGTGCCGCAGACAATGCTTCTGGCATTCTTTGTTGTTGTTGCAAATCAATGGCGAGTTGGAAATGGGCTTGGGCTTCATTGGGTTCGAGTTGAATGGCTGTGCGGTGTCTTTCTTCGGCGCTATCTAAATGGCCTTGTTGGCGCATTAAAGTGCCTTGATAAATCCACAGTAAAGCGACTTCAGGATGTAACGCTAGGGCGGCTTGTAGCACGTTAATCGCTTCGGGAATGCGGTCTTGTTGTTGTAAAAATTCGCTGTATTCCCAATGAGCCAGGAAACCAACACTCTGTGTTTCCGCTTCTATGGCGCGAAGATAATATAAATGCGCTCGTGAGTATTCTTTTTGTTGAGCAAATAAGCCCGCGTTACTTTGAAAGTCGTCCGTCCTTTCTACACGCTGTTGCCAGTCACGCAGCAGTATTTTTTGTAAAGAGGCTTGAAAACCGGGTTCGCTGATGCGCGGTAGCCAGGCATCCATTTCTGCACAACGTCGTTCCATCTCCCAATTTGGGCGTGAAGGACTGGGAAAACGCAGCATGGTAGGAGAAGGCTCAGAATGAAAACGAATACCCTCTTGATTTAACCATTGTCGCCACATGTGCAGATCGCTGAACGCATCAGGGGGGGAGGGCTGCCAACCATGAGGTAATTGTTGGTATGCTGCGAGTCGATGCCCCACACAACTAGGGCCGAAAAAATTCCACTGCATCATTAATAGACGTTGACGCACACTGCGTAAATTCAAATCCCCCGCCCAGCCATTGATATGCCCATTGGGATACACATCCATTTGCGTGGTATGCGCAAAATCAACCTGCTGTAACAGTGTGGCTAATGTGGCTAAATGCTCTGGTAGCCATAAATCGTCGTCACCCAGATAGCACACGATCTCGCCTTGTGCTTGCTGCAATGCGGCATGACGGTGTTTTTCGCCATTCCCTTCACCTTTTGGATGAGGAAAATATCGAATGCGAGCATCTTGAGCGCAAAGGGTTTGCATGATCTCATCAGTCCGTGGCGGGGCACCATCGCCGACCACAAAGAGTTCAAAATCTTGCTCAGTTTGGCCTTGTACGCTGGCTATTGAGCGCAACAGGGTGTCGCAATGCTGGTAAGTAGGGATCAGAACAGTGGCTAGTGGCATTTTAGTCATCCTTTAGAATTTCAAACCCGCCATTTGACGCAAACGGGCAATAGTTTCAACATTTAAAGCCCCTTCATGAGCACTGCTCAAAGGGGGGTTTCCGCCTTGTAAATATTCCACAAAAGCGCGTAATTCTCGCAGCAGAGGAAATTCCGTAGACACTGAACGTTGCTCAACATCATGGACTTTATGCATGTCGTGCATGTTGGCTGTGTGTAGCAAAATATGATCGGCAAAAGGATCGAGCATAGCCGCGATACCTTTTTCAAACTGAATCTGCACCGAGCGCTCGCGGTGAAGGCGTTTAGCGGATATTTCGATCCATACAGGAATGTTCTGCCATGCGAGTTCAGCCCATAAACCACTGACTTCTGTACCGCTATGTTCTAGCAAGGCTTGTTGAGGCTGTGGCATGTCGCCTAAAAGATGGAGCGCGATGCTTAAATCATGCGGCAATAAAATCCAAATAGGATCAACATCTTGATGGGGATGCCCCCAACCTAAACGTTTGATGTGCAGCGCTTCTACAGCACCTAGCTCTTGGCTATCCACTATGGCTCGCAGGGCTTCAATCCCTGGATGATAACGCCACTTTTCCATGACAAATAAATGCTCTGGAGCCGCATTAGCTAATTCCCGCGCAATTTGAGCATCTTCGGTGAGCGGTTTTTCTGTAAAAATAGGACGTTGACGCGGCAATAAGGCTTGAATCACTAGAGCATGAGACACGGTGGGTACCGCTACCACATAACCGTCTAAATCTTGCGGTAAGTCATTGATGGAACGGACGATTTTATGCGCTTTTTGGGCATTTTTTCGGCTGTTTTCGGTATTGGCGACCACCCAAGTCTGACAATTTAAGCTGTTGAGATCACGTAAAATGTGTTTACCCCAACGCCCGCAACCGACTAAACCGACTTGTAACGACTTCATTTTAAGATAGTTCCTTGTAAAGAGTGCCTAACCTCTTGTAATGACAACGCATGAGCATCGCGTTCTGAAAGAATAGGGTTTTGTGTCGGCCAATGAAAATCAAAATCAGGATCATCCCAACGAAACCCCGTATCCCTCTCCCGGCTCCAAACATGAGACAGTCCATACAAGGTGAGAGATTCCACGGGAAAATAAAAACCATGCGCCACCCCCGTGGGCACCATCCAAGCCGCAGGCTCGGTGCCTAATAAGCGGGTACTCACCGTCAGATTAAAAGTGGGAGAATCAGGACGCAAATCCTTTAATACCAGCAACATTTCACCTTGAGCTAGAAACAAATAATCTTGATGAACATGAACATGCATTCCGCGTAATGTATTAGGACGAGAATAGACCGCATTCCATTGCACGGGTTGCACATCGGTGTGCCATTCTTCACGGAAGACTTCCGTCAACCAGCCACGCTCATCAGGGTGGCATTGTAAAGAACGACACACGACACCTTGCGGCAAGGCAGTGGAGATGTTTGGCATAGGGGTTCCTTTATGATCTTGGGTTCTAGGTTTAATTCTCGACCAGCCACAAGGAGGCTTAGAGCCTATACGAAGATGGGGAATCGAAGCGAAAATTCGCCATTTTGAGGCAGGTTTTTCGATTTTTTAAGGCGAATAGCCAGCTATTTAACGAAAAAAAACGGAAAACCTGACCAAAAGGGCGGGTTTGCAGCCGATTATCCCGTTTTCGTATAGGCTCTTAAGGTGTTTTTATCTAGCTAAATGACATCATTTATAGGCTTGCGATAGAGCCAAACCCAAGACTGCCAGTCCTTGAAGGACTGGCAGTCTTAACAACTGATGTAATCTTGCTATATAACAAGCATATCTCACTAAATGTCAACCGAGCCTTGTATCGCTACGCAGATCGGACTATTCGTTCTGAATGCCATTATTACGTGAGCTTGAATGAGCTACATTACAATCCCGTCAAACATTAATACGCTATTTAGCCATATGATGGGGGAGTCAATCATGGGTATCTGGAGTCAATATTCTGTGCTGGATGATGGGCAAGAATGGCATTGTTAGCCAGTTTGCCGCCAGTTCGTAGTCAGCACTTCAGTGCTTATTGATAGGTTATTGAGTTCAAGATGTCATGAACCCAAATTATATGGCACACTCATGGGTAAAATGGCTCCAATATGGCTAAACGCCAAACTGTTCGTAGCTTATGTTGAGGACTAAAGTCCTCACTACACACTCAAAACTCAGCCTAGAAAACACGAAATACAAAGGAATACTGATGCCTCGTTTAGAACCCGATACTCCTGCTACTGCGGAACACTTTATCAAGATGATTGATGAAGCCCTATTAGAAATCCAAGACGTATACAACGCGCTTGAATACGAAATGGACGGTTTAAGCAAAGCGATGGATTTTCTTCCCGCTGTGGATACCCAGCTTAAACACATGAAAGCCGAACTATTGGACGGCACCCATCAATTTGGTACGGCAGATTTAGATTACATGCCCATGATTGCACCGCAAAACACCTACGTTTTACCGTTTAAACGACTGCTCATGGAGATTAATCGAATACACCGTCAAGGCTTAAAAGAATAATTATTTATGACCACTCTTCCTCCCGGCACTATCGCCGAAGATGTATCCCTCACCCCCATCGACAATCAACGTTTAGCCAATCTTTGTGGGCAATTTGACGAACATATTCATCAACTTGAACAGCGCTTTGGTGTAGAAGTTCATCATCGCGGTCATCAATTTCGCATCATAGGTCCTGAGCAAAACACCCGCGAAGTGATGCAAGTCCTGATTCATTTATACCAGGCCACCGCAGAAGAACGCTTAAACCCTGAACGAGTGCATTTATTCACCCAGCCTGCCAGCGTCGCCGCTGCCGTAGAAGCCGCAGCCCACAGCGATGATGACACTGAAGTAGACCCTAAAGAAGTGGAAGAAGTAGCGATTCGCACCCGTCATGGTATCGTCAAAGGACGCGGACCGAATCAATGTCGCTATTTGCGCAATATCTTGACGCATGACATTAATTTCGGCATAGGGCCTGCGGGCACGGGCAAAACCTATCTTGCTGTGGCTTGTGCCGTAGAAGCCTTAGAACGCGAAGAAGTGCAGCGCGTGGTGTTGGTCAGACCCGCCGTGGAAGCAGGCGAAAAACTGGGCTTTTTACCCGGCGATCTGGTGCAGAAAGTAGACCCCTATTTGCGTCCGCTGTACGACGCGCTGTTTGAAATGCTGGGTTTTGAACGTGTCGGTAAGCTGTTAGAACGTAACATCATCGAAATTGCACCGCTGGCCTACATGCGTGGACGCACATTGAATGAATCTTTTATTATTCTCGATGAAGCGCAAAACTCTACCGTGGAACAAATGAAAATGTTTCTCACCCGTATTGGTTTTAGCTCAACCGCTGTGATTACCGGGGATGTCACGCAAGTCGATTTACCCCGCGAGCGTCAATCCGGTTTGCGTCATGTCACCAATGTATTAAATGATGTTGAAGGCATTAGTTTTACGTTTTTAACTGCATACGATGTCGTGCGTCATCCACTGGTGGGACGTATTATTCAGGCTTATGAAAAAGCTGAGAAGCCTAGACCCTAGGTGAGATTAGACTTGTTGCGAGGAGGAGGCATCGTAGCGAAAAGGTGTGGTTTTGAGGCGAATAGCGGGTTATTTGTTGAGAAAAAGCGGAAAAATAGGCCAAAATTCACGCCTTTGCAGTCGATGAATACCCTTTGCAACAAGTCTATTGATATTAGTTATTAAGACTGCCAGTCCTTCAAGGACTGGCAGTCTTGGGTTTGGCTCTATTGCAAGCCTATAAATGATGTACTTTAGCTATATATCTGTCATCAAGCATCGCCAAAAAGAACTGCTTATCGGTGCTGACTTATTTTATCAGCACAAAATGCCTGATAAGTTACCTCAATAGGCTCTAAAACCACTCATCCTAGAAAAGATTGAAGATGCCGTGTACCTCTTTAAATTACAAATGACTGCGTGGGTTCCAAGGTAGGGCTTGTGCCATTTGCTGATAAAACTGCTGAGCCTCTTCGGTCTCGGCGGGCGGAGTCATGATTTGTAGCGTGACATAAAAATGTCCCGCCTGAGTGCCGGGTAATCCACGTTCTTTGAGGCGCAATTTATTACCGGATTGAGTGCCCGCAGGAATTTTCATATCGACTGTGCCCCCCAAAGTGGGCACGGATACGCTGGCTCCCAAGGCGGCTTCCCAAGGTGTGATGGGTAAATCCAGATAAATATCGCGGCCTTCTACATGATACAGCTTGTGTTCTGCAAAGCTGATGTCTAAGTACAAATCACCTTTGCGCCCCACCTGGTTGGGTGCGCCCTGACCACTTAAACGAATTTGTTGGCCTTCAGTCACACCTTTAGGAATTTTGACATTCAACGTCCGTAAGCGCTGCGTGATACGCCCTTGCGCATTACGCTCTGGCGTGTGGACTTGAATCGAGCGTTCGCTGCCGTGATACGCATCCTCAAGATTAATGGTGATTTTGGCGTGATGGTCTTCACCTTTAGTATTGTGCGCAGACTGCTGTGTACGGTGAGAGCCAGTACGACGACCAAAGCCCGATGAGGCATGGCCTTGCTGCTTAAATAAGCTGTCAAAAAAATCACTGAATGCGCCTGTGTCGGCCTGTCCTTGGCCTGGGCGACCTCGCCCAAATGGACTGTCTCCAGCTCCCCACTGAGGCGGCGGACGAAATTGTTCACCCGCTTTCCAGTTGCTGCCCAATTGATCATAAGCTGCACGTTTTTTGGGGTCTTTCAAGACTTCATAAGCCTCTCCCAATTCCTTAAAACGTTGTTCTGCATTCACCGCTTTGCTCACATCAGGATGATATTGTTTGGCTAAACGTCGATAAGCCCGTTTAATCTCATCCTGAGATGCTGAGCGAGACACGCTCATTACTTTGTAATAATCTCTATATTCCATGACTGTTTGCTCAATATAAACCGACGGCGGTCAAGGTGAGTTGACCCGATCACTTCTTAGCGAAGATCTAACTTCAAAATCTGCAACAAATACTCACCGTATCCGCTTTTGCGCAAAGGTTCTGCTAGGCGTTGTAATTGTTCATCATTTATGTATTTCATGCGCCAAGCAATTTCTTCTAAACAAGCGATTTTCAAACCTTGACGTTTTTCAATCGTAGCAATGTAAGAAGAAGCATCGAGTAATGAATCATGCGTGCCGGTATCTAACCAAGCCATGCCACGCCCCATAATTTCCACTTGCAAACTCGATTTTTTCAAATAGACATTATTGACTTCAGTGATTTCTAATTCACCGCGTGCTGAAGGTTTTATGGATTTAGCTATATCAATCACTTGGTTATCATAGAAATATAAACCTGTGACCGCATAAGAAGATTTAGGATGAGAGGGTTTTTCTTCTAAGCTCAACACTTTGCCTGAGCCTTTTTCAAATTCTACAACACCATAACGTTCTGGATCGCTGACTTTGTAAGCAAACACCACAGCCCCTGGTTCAAGCTTGGATGAATGCAGCAATTGCTTTTGAAAATCATGTCCGTAGAAAATATTGTCGCCCAAAATCAAAGCGCAAGTATCGTGGCCAATAAAACTTTCGCCGATAATAAAAGCTTGCGCTAAGCCATCGGGAGACGGTTGTACCGCATAGCTGATATTGATGCCCCATTGTTGTCCATCGCCCAATAGTTGCTGAAACCGGGGCGTGTCTTGCGGCGTAGAAATCAGCAGAATATCGCGGATACCCGCCAGCATCAGCGTGCTCAGCGGGTAATACACCATCGGTTTGTCATAAATGGGCAGCAGTTGTTTGGACACTGCCTGTGTCGCCGGATGCAGGCGCGTACCTGCACCACCCGCTAAAATAATGCCTTTCATGGTCTATGTACCTTAAACGATTCAGAAATTGGGAAAACCCGCTAATGTGACATAAAAATCAGGAGTTTTCATCTATTAGACTTGTCCGAGTTTAAAACACCGACTGCAAAACAGTGGATATTGGCGGTTTTCCCCGTTCATTCTCGTTAAATAGAATGACTATTCGCCTCAAATGAACGAAAAAAACCACTCAATCCCGCTGCTTTTCGCTACGGCGTTTAAACTCGGACAAGTCTATTGTTGTGCAATGAATGGTCTACCCATTGTTTAATCATGCCATAAGCAATGCTGCGTTGTGGGGGCAGTGGTGGCAGTTGTTTGGGGGAATACCAATCTGCGGCTTCAAGTTCGTCTAAATTGACGCGCAGATCGCCGCTGGCGTATTCAGCAGTGAAAGCCAGCATTAATGACTGGGGGAAAGGCCAGGGTTGGCTGCCAAAGTAACGAATATTGCAAATCTCTAATCCCACTTCTTCTTGTATTTCTCTTTGCACGGCTTCTTCTAAACTTTCTCCGGCTTCAACAAAACCTGCTTGCACGCTGCGCATTCCGGGCGGGAAATGCGGCGAGCGCGAGAGCAAAATATCGCTGCCACGGGTGATACGCATGATGACGGCGGGCGTGATACGCGGATAATGGTCGAGTTGACAGCCTGGACAGCGCCGCACCCGTTCATTGGCATCGGCCTGTAAAGGGGTGCCACAGTGTCCACAAAAGCGGTGATTGCGTTCCCAGAGCAATATTTGTGAAGCGCGGCCTGCCAGTGTAAAAGGCGCTTCAGGCCAGATTTTCATCAAGCTGCGTAGGGGCTGAAATTGGGTGCCTTGTGGCGCTATCGTCGAGGCTTCTAGGGCGGCGGTGTAACAAGGCGTGCCTTGCCAGGTGCCTAGGTAATGCGTGGTATGTAGCGTGATCTCAGCAGGCGGTGCTGTCCATAACGGAATACGCGGTAGGGCTTGATCGTCCACCAGCAGTTGTTGGGCTTGGAAGAGTAACCAGTAGGCTGGCGTATCCGCCGTGTGTGGCGGAGGACGAGTGGCGAGGGTGAAGTTCATGTCGGGTTTTTCCAGGCCAAAATGGAGGCGAAATTAAGGCATTGAAACCATAAGCTACTGGACGCAAATCCGGCGGCTTGCAGGCGTTGTTGGTGTTGTGTGAGGGTGTCGGGTAATAATACTTTTTCTAATGCCGTGCGTTTTTGGCTGATTTCTAGATCGCTATAACCATTGGTGCGTTTGAAAGCATGGTGTAATTCAATAAAATCATCATTTAAACCGGTGTCGGCAAAGGCTATTTTTTCGGATAGCACTAGCACGCCGCCGTCGCGTAAACCGTGATAAATGTTTTGCAAAAGCCTGAGACGATCTTCAGGAGGCACAAATTGCAAGGTGAAGTTGAGCACGACGATGGAAGCATTTTGAATCTCGACATCACGAATATCGGCACAATGGGTTTCGACGCGGGCAGGATGTGCATCAGCGTTGATCGCGGCTTGGCATTGGTCAAGCATGGCAGATGCATTGTCTACCGCGATTAAAGTGCAATCTGGCACGCGCAGATGATGGCGCATGGTGAGGGTGGCACTGCCCAATGAGCAGCCGAGATCATAAATGCGGCTATGGGCTTGGGCGTAGCGTTCAGCGATCACGCCTAAAGTACGGATGAGTGTGTCGTATCCCGGCACGGAGCGTTGAATCATGTCGTCAAACACTTGAGCGACATGAGCATCAAAGGTGAAGTCGGCGATATGTTCACGGGGTTGGGCATAAAGGGTGTCTGGTGCTTTTTTTGACATGAGTATTTAGGTGTAGTGAGAGAAACAAAGGGGCGCGAGGCTCAACAAACGGGAGGATTATACTGTTGATAATACGTTTATTTTGGACTTTTTTATGGCGCACGGCGCTGGGTTTTATGCTGGTAGCGACTTTATTGCTCACCTTTGCTTATGGAGAGCTGATGCTGGGCTTACAGCGTCCATTGCCGATGTCAGAACCCTTGGTCTATCGGCTGAAACCCGGCAGCAGCTTACGCCAGGTGGCGAAAGAGCTGAGTGCACAAGGTGTGCTGGATTATCCGACAGCGATGATATGGTGGGCTAAAGCGCGTTGGGAGCATAAGGCGAACAAAATTAAAGCTGGAGAATACGCCATCACATCGACGATGAATGCGGAGCAGTTGTTAAACCTCTTTATTGTAGGTAAGGGTCTACAACATAGCGTGGTGTTAGTCGAAGGCTGGAATTTCCGCCGCATGATGCAAGTGATTCAAGCGCATCCTAAACTAAAACACACCCTGGCAGATGCTCAGCCGCAGACGGTCATGACCGCGCTGGGCTGGCCTGGAGAGCATCCTGAAGGCCGTTTTTTCCCGGATACTTATCAATTTGAAAGCCAGACTCAGGATGTGGACATTTTGCAGCGTGCTTATGACAAGATGCAGCAGGAGCTAAAGGCAGCCTGGATCATAAAGGCCGACAATATCCCATTAAAAAACAAGGAAGAAGCCTTGATCTTAGCCTCCATTATTGAAAAAGAAACCGGAGCCGCAGAGGAGCGCCCACAGATTGCTGGAGTGTTTTCTCGACGTTTGCAAAAAGGCATGAAACTACAAACTGATCCGACGGTGATTTATGGCTTGGGTGAGTCATTTGATGGCAATTTGCGCAAGGCAGATTTACAGCGCGATACGCCTTATAACACCTATACACGCCGAGGTTTGCCGCCAACACCGATTGCGATGCCGGGGCGTGCGGCGTTACGGGCGGCGGTAAATCCTGCCGCAGGCGATAGCTTGTATTTTGTAGCGCGAGGTGAAGGGCGGCATTATTTTTCCGCGACTTTGCGCGAACATGAATGTGCTGTCATCACTTATCAGCTTAAAGATAAAGCGCCCAAACTCTTTCAACGTCGCTGTCGCAACCATCGGCATTGCCCTGTGTGTCAGGGCTAATGAGTTTAGGCTCTGTTGAGATTTGGATGATGGCGGCTTTTGGGTCTTTTTTACGCCTAGCCCGCCAGTGGTTTTTTTTATGCTCTTTGGTGCTGTTTTTATGCCCTTCATCATGGGTGTTTGCTCATGTTGACACTCATACGCAAGTGGTTCCTCAAACGCTGCGTTCTGCCAGCGAATTAGATTATCCCCCCTTAGCTATCGTGACCGACGCAGGAAAAGCGGATGGCTTTTCTGTCGCTTTGCTACGGGCTGCGGTGCAGGCCAAAGGGCATGAAGTAGTATTCAAAGTCGCACCTTGGCATCACATTAAGCAGCAATTAGCTGTCGGTGAATTGGATGTTTTGCCATTGATGGGGCGTACAGCAGAACGTGAAGCTTTGTATGACTTTTCCATTCCTTATTTCTCTTTGCATGGCACTATAGCTAAAGTACATCATTTATAGGCTTTCGATAGAGCCAAATCCAAGACTGCCAGTCTTTGAAGGACTGGCAGTCTTAACAACTGATATAATTTTGCTATATCGTGGTGCGCAAAGATGAACATCACATTCAACAGCTTAAAGATTTAAAAGATAAAACCTTAGCTGTCATGCGTGGTGATAATGCTGAAAGGTATGTCAACCGTGAGTCTATTTCTCCCTTTATTGTCACTACTGATTCATTTGAAACAGCCTTAACGCAGTTATCCCAAGGCCAGCATGATGCGGTCGTGATGAATCATGTGGTGGCATTAAAACTCATCAAGCAACTTCATTTAAATAATTTAAAGATAGCGAATCCACAGCTCGAATTATTTCGACAAGATTTTAGTTTTGCGGTACAGGAAGGCAATAAAGCTTTATTAGCACAGCTCAATGAAGGCTTAGCTTTAATCATGAGCAACGGTACTGCTGCAAGACTGGAACAAAAATGGTTGAGTGATTATCGTCCTGCCCCGCAAACCTATTATCTGTGGGTAGTGGTGTTATCCATTTTTCTCAGTGCTGCCGTGATGGGTGGCTTGTCTTGGCTATGGCGACGCTCTTTACTGACAATGGTGAATATGCGTACAGCAGAGTTGAGTGCCATCTCCGCAGAACTCGCTTATGAAAGAGATTTTAATCATATTTTATTAGATACTGCGGCTAATTTAATGGTCGTAGTAGATCATAATGCTTGCATTGTTCAATTTAATAAAACCGCAGAAAATATAACAGGTTATAAATTTGAAGAAGTGAAAGGATGTGCAGTATTAGAACTATTCATTCTTGATGAAGAAAAAGATGAAGTGAAAAATGTATTTGATTCTAGCTTTAATGGGCAATTGATTAAATATCATGAGAATCATTGGAAAATTAAAGATGGTAGCTGTCGTTTGTTTGCTTGGGCCAATGCAATGATCGTGTTACCTGATGGCACAATGGATTATGCCATTGCAATGGGCACGGATATTACCGATTACAAAGCTTTGCAAACAAAATTACAAGCACGAGAAGAACAACTATTAACGTTGATCAATGCTTCACCTGATTTAATTATCTTTAAAGATGCGGAAGGTCGTTGGCTAGAAGCTAATACGGCTATTTTAGAATTATTACATCTACAAAATGTAGATTATCAGAATAAAAAAGATGATGAACTGTCTCAACTGACGGTGCCCTTATACACTGAAGCGTTATCTACTTGTAAAACCAATGATCGCCATACTTGGGAACAAGGTGTTATTAGTCGTCAGGAAGAAAATATTCCTCTGCTTGAGGGCGGTGAGCGTATTTACGATGTGATTAAAGTACCTGTTTATACAGAACATCAACAACCTAAAGGATTAGTTGTATTAGGGCGTGACATCAGCGAACGTAAAAAAATGGAAGAAGAATTATCCTTATGGATGCATGTATTTGAACATGCCGATTGGGGCATGGTCTTATGCAAAGGTAATAGTGTTTGCTTTGAACGGGTAAACCCTGCTTTTGCTCATGCTCTAGGGTATAGCCGAGAAGAAATACAAGGCATGGATATTTCGAATATTTTCCCAGAAGAACTACATACAGAGTTGCAGACGAATATTAATATAGCAGAACGATTAGGACATTATTGCTTTGAATCTGTGCATCAGCATAAGAATGGACATCGTTTCCCCGTTTGGATTGAAATCACCGCAGTGTATGGCTCTCAAAATGAAGTCTCTTATCGTGTGGCTCATATACAAAATATTTCAGCCCGTAAAAAAGCTGAAGATCGTTTGCGCATGTTTGAACAAATGGTCTCTACAACTCAAGACTTAATGGCTTTTGTGGATACTGAATATACTTATATAGCAAAATTATATCAGTTGTTAAGACTGCCAGTCCTCGAAGGACTGGCAGTCTTGGGTTTAGCTCTATCGTAAGCCTATAAATAATATACTTTAGCTATAGCATGGTCAATGAAAGCTACGCTCAACGCTTTCAGCACACTAGAAAAGCAGTGATTGGGCGCAAAGTCTATGAACTCATCGATATTGAAGCGTTTGAACACTTTATTAAACCCCATTTAGAGCGTTGTTTTGCAGGAGAAGAAGTGCGTTATCAGCATTGGTTTACTTTTACGGGAGATAAGCTCTATCTGGATGTGGCTTATTATCCTTATCATGGCGAGCCTGATAAAGTGACCGGAGCGGTGGTGAGTGTGCGTGACATTACCGCAATGAAACAAGCTGAAGATAATTTACGAGCCTATTCTGATCGTTTGAGTTTAGCCACAGAAACGTCGGGTATTGGTATTTGGGAATGGGATGTTGAGCAACAACAACTCATTTGGGATGAACAAATGTTTCACCTTTATCAAAAGAATCCCGCAGATTTTGAAGGTCAACTGAGTGATTGGTTGCTATCTTTATATGCAGATGACATTCCCGCTACCGAACACGCCTTGAAAAGCGTCTTATGCGGGCAACAATCGAGTTTTTCTATTCAATATCGTATTTGTTTGCCGAATGGTGTGGAACGTTATATTAAAGCTTATGCTAAAGCTTTGTATAATGAACAAGGTAAGCTTATCAGTTTAATTGGCACTAATTGGGATATTACAGAGCAACAAGAATTATTAGATCAACTCACTTTAAGTGAACGGCGTTTTCGTGCCTTAATCAATGCTTCTCCTAGTGGTATTTATCAAACCAATGAGAAAGGGCAATGTGTGTTTGTGAACCCTTATTGGCGTGAAATGGCAGGTTTGCGCCCTGAGCAAGCCTTGAATTTGGGATGGATCACTGCGGTGCATCCTGATGATCGAGACACCGTGTTAGCGAATTGGCAACGCATGGTGGAGGCGCAAGGTGATTGGGCACAGGAATATCGCTTTTTGAATGCCTGCACGGGAAAAATTACTTGGGTATCGGGTACGGCAGCTCCGTTTTTTGAAGAAGATGGCTCGGTGGGCGGCTATATTGGTATTAATACCGACATCAGTGAGCGCATTAACAAGGAACAAGCGATTTTGCGTTATCAAGCGCAACTCAATGAAACCCAGCGCTTGAGTAAAATTGGCGGATGGACGTATGAGCCTAATAAAGCACAGTTTTTGTGGAGTGATGAATTATACCGTTTGCATGGTTTACCCATTGACTCGGATTTAGATGAATTTCAACATCATGTGAAAGACAGCCTTCATTGTTATGAGCGAGCTGATCGTCTTAAGGTGGTGGCGGAGTTTGAAAAAGCGCTTAAACAAGGCACGCCGTATGATTCGGTGTATCGTTTTACAAACTATCGACAGGAACGGAAATGGGTACGCACCATTGTTAAACCTGTGCTTGAAAACGGTGAAGTGGTGTTATTGCAAGGGGCGTTCATGGACATCACTGAACAAAAAGACTGGGAAGACCAGTTGAGTCAGGCCAAAGAACAAGCTGAGGCCGCCAACCGTGCGAAAAGTGCCTTTATAGCCAATATGAGTCACGAACTGCGCACGCCTTTGAATGCAGTATTGGGTTATGCGCAGATTTTATTGCGTGATGACAGTTTAAAAACCATGCATCGCCAAAATATATCGACTATTAAACGCAGTGGTGATTATTTATTGACCTTGATTAATGATGTGTTGGATTTGGCAAAAATCGAAGCAGGCCATTTAGAGATTAACCCGGCTCCTTGTCATCTACACCACTTTTTCTCTGAACTGACCGATATGTTTAGCTTGCGTACCTTGGATAAAGGCATTGCTTTTCATTGTGAAATTGCTGGAGATTTACCAGATAGAGGCATTGTTGATGAAAAGCGTTTGCGCCAAATATGTATCAATTTATTGAGTAATGCAGTGAAGTTCACTGAACAAGGTGAAGTCTGTTTTAAAATTCATTATCTTAATGAAGTATTACACCTTCAGGTGAGTGATACTGGCATTGGCATTCCTTCTAAGCAACATGCGAAAGTGTTCAAGCCTTTTCATCAAACGGGCGATGATCGCTACAAACAACAAGGTACAGGATTAGGCTTGGCGATTAGCCATAATTTAGTGCAGCAAATGCAAGGTCATATTGAGTTGAAAAGCCATTTGGGGCAGGGCAGTTGCTTTCGGATTGAGATTCCTTTGCCTAATGCTGATAAATCCTTATCTTCAAACCATCACCGAAAGCACGGTACTGTGTTCAAACTAGCGGATATTAAAGCCTATCAGCGCACGGATCATCGCTTTGAAGCTTTGAGTATTTTAGTGGTGGACGACACTTCAATGAATCGCATGATTATTTGTGATTTATTAAAGCCTCTAGGCTTTATCGTGAGTGAGGCAAAAGATGGACATCAAGCCGTTCAGTGCTGCCAAGCTCAGGTATTTGATTTAATTTTGATGGATTTAGTCATGCCACATTTAGATGGCCTAAGTGCAACACGCCAAATTCTTCAACAATCAGAGTTCAATAATCAGCGCATTATTGCACTGACTGCGCGTGCTTTTGAAGAAGATCGAACAGAATGCTTAAATGCAGGTTGCATTGCGCATTTAAGCAAACCATTAGATGCTGAAGTTTTATTGCAGGCTTTAAAAATACATTTACCCTTGCAATGGGAATACCGTTCTTCAATCACACGTTCTATAAAACCCATCAGCAAATCTTTAGCGCCTATTCATACACTGAGCTTATCTCATCAATGGTGTCAAGCATTAGAAAAAGCCGTTATTCGAGGTGATCGTTCACAGGCCAGTGAATTGTTAAACGACTTACAAGAAGAAGAAAAAGACCGATTACAAGCTTGGTTGGATGCTTATGAATACCACCGTATTTTAGATTGGCTGGAACCGGACACTCCTCATGACAACTCTCCCCCCACCTAGCATATTGTTAGTAGACGACACCCCAGAAAATCTTGATGTATTAGAAAAGATTTTAGTCGCAGAAGATTACGATGTACGGATGGTGCCGGACGGTCGTTTAGCACTACGTTCTGTAGCTATGGCTCCCCCCGATTTAATCTTGCTGGATATAAAAATGCCTCATATGAGCGGTTACGAGGTGTGCACACAACTCAAAGCCGATCCTGATACACAAGGTATTCCGGTGATTTTTATCAGCGCTTTGCAGGAAACCGAAGATAAAACCCATGCTTTTACGGTCGGTGGCGTGGATTACGTGACCAAACCTTTTCAAGCGGAAGAAGTATTAGCACGAGTGCGTACTCATTTGCGTTTGCACACCTTGCAGCAACATTTGGAAGTACGAAATCAAGAATTGGAAGCAGCGAAAAGTCAGGCCGAAGCGGCTAATCGTGCGAAAAGCGCATTTTTAGCCAATATGAGCCATGAGTTACGCACACCGCTAAATGCCGTACTCGGCTTTGCACAATTGTTACACCGTGATGCTAATTTGGATCATGAACAACACTCGCAAATTCAGTCTATTTGTAGTGGTGGTGATTTTTTGCTGGAATTGATTAATGACGTATTGGATTTAGCCAAAATTGAAGCGGGGCGTTTTGAATGTTTTCCTCAAGTGTGGACACCGCACAGTTTCTTTTATGAATTAAGCGTGTTATTTCGTCTCCGCGCAGAGCAAAAAGACTTGTCATTTTTTGCGCACATGGATGAGCAACTACCTCAAGCCTTGTATTCAGATGCCAAGCGCTTACGCCAGATAGTGATGAATTTATTGGGCAATGCGATCAAATTTACGCAAACAGGTCATGTTCATTTACACGTTAATATTCATCAAGAACAGTTATGTATTGAGGTCAAGGATACGGGCCCTGGCATTGAAGCGGATATGCAGACACATATTTTCAAACCCTTTCAACAAGCGGGCGATCATCAACAAAAAATTCAGGGCACAGGCTTAGGTTTAGCCATCACGCATAAGTTAGTAGAGATGATGCAAGGGCAGATTAAAGTAACTAGTACTTTGGGTGAAGGCAGTTGTTTTACAGTGACCTTGCCGATTGAAGTGGTCTCCACACTCCAAGAAGCGCAGCAAACAGCCAGCGAGCCTGCACCTCACATATTGGGCTACCAGTGTGTCTCGCATGACACGCCTTTGCATATTTTGGTGTGTGATGATGTGGAGGATAACCGTGAAGTATTGCGGGCTTTATTGGAGCCACTAGAGTTTACCGTGACGCAAGCCAGTAGTGGACAAGAGTGTTTGCGCTTGGCCCAAGACACCCATCCCGATGCGATTTTGTTGGATATATTCATGCCTGGCATGAATGGTTTTGAAGTCTTGCAGCATTTACGTGACACGCCTGATTTAGCTGATACGCCGATCATGACTTTAAGTGCCAATGCTTTTGTTGAAGTTGAAATGCAAAGTCAGGCCGCAGGCTGTCATGCGCATTTGAGCAAACCGATTCGATTTACTGCATTGTTGGAGACTTTAGGTCAATTATTGCCTTTGGAATGGTGTTATGAAGAAAAAACTGGGGCGGACACTGAGACAGGTGCTGCGTTGAATATTGAACAGATTGAGGCGTTTCTAAACTTTCTTAAACAGGGCAATGTTTTTGAAATCACGAATCTGGCTAAACAACTTGAAAAAGACGGTTATCACTCTTCTTCTATCACTCGCATCTATGAACTCGCTGAAAATTTTGAGTTAGTAAAACTCAAACAGTTTTTGCGATCATTAGACTTGCCCAGGCTTAAGCGCCGTAGCGAAAAGCAGCGGAATTGAGCGGTTTTTTTCGTTCATTAGGGGCTGGCAGCATTGTCTCATGCAAGGATTAGAAAAAGTGCGAGCAGAAATGAACAGGCACATGCTGACCTACAACTTCCAGCGGGTTTTAAACATCGTTGGGATAGTGGCGTTTAAAAACCACCTAAAATAGAGAATGGCGGCATAAAAGGGGATAAATGTCCCTTTTTTTGCCTTGAGATACTCAAAATAGCATGATTTCGAGTTTTTTAACGACATTAAAACCACATTGGCGGCAGTTCTTTTACAGCTTCGGCGCATGGGAACGAGTTAAGCTAAGTAAGCATTGTTTGAAAATGCTGGCGTTCTTTGCGTCTCTAGCGCCGTTTGCGTTGCTTTTTAAAGACAACGCGCAGAGAAGTCTTTGCATCACTTCATTCATTCCAAAAAGAACTGCTGGCGTTGTTGCTTGGACAGTGGTTCTAAATCGAGAGTGTGTGCGTAATCAATCACGGCTTGTATGTCTTTAAACACCGCCCATAAGGTCACGCGCTGCCCATTGGTGACGGCGAGTTGTTCTCCCGTTGGAGAAAATTGCATATCGTAAACGGGCTTTGATTGTGATAAATCGTTGAATAGTTGTCCTGTTTGGGCGTTCCATAAGAACAAGCCACCGCTTTGGGTGCCGCTAGCCAATAGCGAGCCTTGTGGATGAAAGGCGACTCGGCTGACTTTTGCACTGTGCATGAGTTTTAATGGTTCTTGTCCATCCGCCACTGACCATAAACGTGCGCTGTGATCGTGGCTGGCGGTGAGAATGTAGCGATCATCTGGACTGAATACGGCTTGCACCACCGCCTTTTCATGACCTTTCAATTCACGCACGGCCTGCCCTGTGTGTCCATCCCACAACTTGACGCTGCCGTTATAGGCGGTGCTGAGTAAATAGCGTCCATCGTGGCTAAACACCACGTCATATAAGCCGCTACCGTGGGGTAATTGGGCGATTTCTTGTCCGTTTTGGGTGTTCCATAAACGTCCGGCTTGAGCTTCTCCGGCAGCAGCTAAGCGCGTTCCATCAGGATTGATGGCGATGATTTTGACCTCTGCGCGTTGGTGACGCACGGTGGAGTTTTCGTGCCAGCCGTCTTCTTCGCGTCCACGCAAATGATGCAGTAATTGCCCTTGCGCTACGTTCCACAGACCCACGGTGATGTCTTCGGAACCCGTGGCGAGTTGCTGTCCATCACGGCTGAAATCTAAGGCGGTGATGGTGGCTTCATGCGCAAACCATTGTTGCTGCAAGCGGCCTGTTTGTACATTCCATAGATTGATGCGGCCTTGGGTGGATCGGGATTCATCGGTAGCATGGCGGTCGCTGGCGGCGAGCGTTTGACCATCGGGGCTAAATTGCATGTCGCCCAGTTCATGACGACTGTTGGTGACAAGGCGATGCTTGAGTTGTCGTTGCGCAACATCCCAGACTAATAATTGTTGATCGCGCTCGCGCCAGTCGTCCCAATAATTGGCGATGCTGGCAAGCTGTTGTCCGTCGGGGCTGAAGCGTAAGCGGGTGACGCGCTGCGTGTGGCCTTCCAGTGATTGTGCGCCCTTGGCGGGTTGCACAGACCATAAGCGTCCTTGGCGGTTTAATAGACTTTGACCATCAGGGCTAAATTTGAGTGTGCCCGCGCCCGCGAAAGTGGCGAGTTTTTGCGTGTGTACAGGCTCCCACAGAGAGGGCTGTGGCTGTTGAATGAGTAAAAAACGTCCTTGCGGGCTGAGTTCAAAAGCACCGCCCAGGGTATAACTGACCGACTCATGTGCTCTGGGCAACAGTTGGGGGTTAAACGCGGCGATTTCTTGGGCATCTTGCGGGGGCTGCCATAACCAAACTCGCCCACCTGCTTGAAAATAAATACTTTTCCCCTGCCATGCCAGTTTGACCACCGGCCATTCAATCTCCAAGCTGTGCGAGATGTGCCCATCATGGGTGTCCCATACATGCACCTGATAGCGCTCACCGCCACCTGCCACCGCCAGCACATCGCCTGGTGCGTTAAAGGCGATGCTGCTAGCCACACTGTCAAAGGGTTTAAGGCTTAAACGCAGTGTGCCACTGCGGATATTCCACAAGCGCACGCTGTGCTCAAAGGCATCAATCGTGGCTAAATCCGTACCGTTAGGGCTGAGTTGAGCGAGAGAAATACCGATGTCTTGAGCAATGACGGTGGGGGCTTGAGTGAAATCCTGGGTGTTCCAAATGCGCCCGTGCTCATGAGCCGTTACGATCAAATATTGGCTATCGTGTGAAAAGAAAACCTGATCAACTTGAGGCATTTGTTGATTCAAAGCATTGATGACATCGACTTGATCATAAGGATTATTCGGATCAGCTCTTTTCTTAAAAGGCACTGCCGATAGCGGCTCACCCGTGTGTAAATAACGCTGACCATCCGCCACCGACCACACCGCCGCCGTGTTTTCGTCGTAAGCCACGATCCATTGTTCATTCGGGCTAAACACCGCGTGTTCAACATCAAAAGTGGGTTCCGGTGCCCAGCCTGTTTGCGTTTGAATGGTGGCGACCTCTGCGGGCGTGAATTCGCTCAACGCTTGCAAACGTTTGCCGGTCGTCAAGTCCCACACTTCAACGCGCTCAGCCTGGATGCGTAGAAAATAATGCGCCTTGGGGCTAAAGGTCAGATGTTGGCTGGCTTCACCGACATCAATGCGGCGCAATAATGTGCGGCTTTTGGCCTCCCACACTTGTACTTGTTGCTCGGTGGCAGTGAATATCTGGCTTCCATCTGGGCTGAATTGCGCATGATTCACTGCTTGTGGCAAGTGCGCATATTCACGTAAATGTTGCACACTTTTCAACAAAACCTGCCCTGTTTCAGACACAAAAGGACGTTGTTTGGGATCATCTACATGTTGTGGCAAGGCTTCAAGAGAGAGCGATATGGCTTCGCGCACCCTGCCTTCTTTGCGCAACACCTCGGCTTTTTCTGCCAGAAAACGCGATTGCGCTTGCTGGGCTTTGTGCATACTGGTTTCTGCCGCTTCTTTGGCCTGCAACGCCGCTGTTTCATTGGCTACGGCGGCCTCACGCGCATCTTCAGCGATAAAAAATAGCCCAATGGCGAGCACCAAACCCAGCACAGAGACCGCTAAAAGTCCTCTTAACATCAAGGTGTTGCGATTTTTTTGATATTCTTGCGCTTGAATCGCTTGCTGTCCCGCTTGCAGATAAGCGCGTTGCAAGGCAGTCGGTGGTGGGTTTTTGTCCGCTGCGGCTTTAAGCCATTCCGCCGCCATCGCGTATTCATTGCCGCGCAACAAAACATCTTCAGAACGCCCTCGTGCCTCCCATTCTCGCGCCCGCTGCGACCACTGCGTATGTGCCCGCACATGCTCTCGGTCGGTTTCTAGGGTTTGGATTAAACGGCTGAAGTTACGGTAAAAATCACCGTCATAAGCATTGAAATCTAACCACTGCACGGTTTGCAGCGCAGGCGGCAAGCTGGTCGGCAACACAGCGCGGTGCAACACACTGATCATGCGCTTGCCTTGCTGCTGTGCGTAGTCCACCTCATCGCCGCAGTATTCTGAACTCACCGCATCCGGCGACAAAATAAATAAAAAATTATCCGAGCTATCAATACCTCGATGAATTTCTTGGCGAAAATCACTGGCGGGATCAATATTTTCTTGATCAAACCAGGTGGTTTTCCCCTGCATTTGCAAGGCTTGGTTAAGCTGCCGAGCAATATCTGAATCTTTCCGTGAATAAGAAATAAACACATCTTGAGTAAGATTTTTAGGTTGTGCTTGACTGGCTTCTAAATAGGCTTTTTGCACCTCAGTGGGCGGATTCTTAGGATATTGCACCGCCGTTTTTAGCCATGCTTGCGCCTCTTCCAATGCCCGTCCGTGCAGCAATACGCTGGCATTGTGGTCTTGAGCTTGCCAACGCAAGGCTTTGACTAACAAGACTTTGTGCTGGCGAAAATACAGCGGTTCTTCGTGCAAAGTGCGCAGCAAATGCGCCAAACACACAGCGTGTTCATCCTGAGTGGGCGCACGACAATCGATCACCTCACCGGAGGGCGGCACTTCTCCGTGCAACCACAGTGTGAGCAAGCGCTTGTTTAAGCTTTGCGCGTGTTGCAGCAGTGATTGGCAGGTGTGATCCGCCAAGGTCTGTGGCGTGTGCAGCACGATGACGGTATTGGCTCCGGCGATGCCTTGTGCTGTTGCTGTATCCCAATGCAAAGATTCGTGTGCGGTATTCCACACGGTTAAAGGTTCGCGCATCAAAACACGGCGTAAATTCTGTGCGGTGTGCTGCTCTTGGGGCGGATAACACAAGATCGCATCCGTCATTAAATTGTTCGCATTTTTAATACTTTCGCCAATAAACTCGGCCTGTACATCCGTGACCTGACAAGGCGCTTGCACCTGTCCATCGGTGAATTTGAGAGCTAACCAACGGGCAGCTTGTTCGCGTGCCTGCCCCACCAGTAAATAGCGGGTTTGATACTGATGACGCTCCCACCACAGCGCCGCATTCAACCACTCCGTATGCAAGCCCACATAGTCTTTGTGCAGCGCCAAACTCTGCATCAACTGCTCAAACGCCGCTTCATAAGGCTGACTGCCATCGAAATAAATCCAGTTCAGTTTTTCAATCACGGGGTGCATATTGCCCCAGCCATCGGTGGGTTCAAGCTGGAACAAAGGAATGATGCGTTTGCCGCATTTCAGCGCGAGTTCAATTTCCAAACGACAATACGGCGATTGCACTGCATGAGGAGTAATGATGAAAATGAAGTTTTCCGAACGTTCAATACCGTCGTCAATTTGCTTTTGATAATCGACCGACGGCGGGATGTCTTGTTGGTCAAACCAAATTCGTAAACCTTGCCCTCGCAACCGCGTTTCTAAATCAATCGCAAAAGCTTTGCTCTCTTTGCGTCCATAAGAAATGAAGGCGTTGAATAGTGGGTTCATGGGAGTCTCTGTGGTGATAGCATGGAGCAGTGTTTCTGGCATCAGTGTATTACAAGCTTTATGCGAGCTTATTGTTTTATAGAGGAAATAAATTAGTTATACGACTCAAGCCATTCACTTAAAAAAGGCTTTAAATTCAACGTATCAACCACTCCTCCTCCAAGGAGGGCGAATAACATCAACGACTTGCAATGCTAATGGACTTCACTGAATGGCAGTGACAGCGCATCATTTCATTTGGACATAGGACTTGATGCGCTTCGTTCCTTATCACATCCTACCTTAGCGCTATTTTTTTATAGCACAAACATCAGCTTGATACCGTTGGCATAACATGAGTTAATAGTGTCACAAGGGCTTATGATTGACGTAAGTTTACGTATTTATACAAATACTGGCTTAGCAGCTAAGAGCCTATACGAAGATGGGGAATCGAAGCGAAAATTCGCTATTTTGAGGCAGGTTTGCAGCCGATTATCCCGTTTTCGTATAGGCTCTAAGGTGGGCTATAACGCTGAAGTCTAATTATCAATTTCATGCCTTAGAAGTCTATGCGTTGCTTGATCTTCGTACTAGGAGGCTGTCTGAGAATATAGAGCCTCCTAGACTCTCAATACCACTCTTAACCAAACCCTCTCGTATGTGGCCCCAATGTCTTAAGTTTCAGAATCTATCGATCCGTCATAAGCTTATGGCGCTATTTCTGCTCATGGGAGGCAGCGTGTTATTGGTGTCTGAAAGCTTTTTTATCAGCCATGAATTACGCCGCCTGCACTATGATTTAGAAAATCAGCTCACTCCTGTGGCACAACTACTGGCTTTCCAAAGTCGCGCCGCTTTAACCTTTGAAGATCAACTGTCGGGTCAGGAATTACTGCGCAGCATCAGCCATCACAGCAGCATTATTGCGGCTTATTGTTACACCGCTGACAGCCATGTTTTTGCGATGTATCAGAAAACCCCCAGCCCCAGCCAGCAACTCGCACATCTGGCTATCGCTAAGAAGGCGATTAAAAACAATCCATTAGCCCATGATTTCCAGCTAGTGAATGGCGAAGCGCATATTTTGCACCCGATTACGATTGACGACGGTGTATTGGGGCGCATTCATTTGGTGGATGATTTATCGAGTTTTGACCGTAGCGTGCAAGAGTTTTTATGGCTCAGCGTCATGGTGGTGACGGCTTCTTTATTTCTCGCCTTTTTATTAGCCGCGCAATTGCCAAAAATCATCGCCGCACCGATTTTGTCGCTTAAACAACTGATGATGCGTGTGTCGCGTGAGCGCAGCTATCACCTGCGGGCGTATAAATATCACAATGATGAGTTGGGCGAATTGGTGGAGGGTTTTAACACCATGCTGCATGAAGTGGAGCAGCGGGATCGAGCGTTGGCGGGTTATAACGAACGTTTAGAGCAAGATGTCACGCGCCGCACGCAGCAATTGCGTCATTCTATTCAAGCTCTTGAAATTGAACGAGATCGAGCGGAAGCGGCGAATCGTGCTAAAAGTGCTTTTCTGGCGGCGATGAGCCATGAAATTCGCACGCCCATGAATGGCGTATTGGGCATGTTGTCACTGCTACGCAACACGCATCTCAGCGGGCAGCAGCAACGTTATGCGCAAATGGCGCATCATTCGGCTGAAACTTTATTGGCTATCATTAACGATATTCTGGATTTTTCTAAAATTGAAGCCGGACAGTTGCATTTGGAAAAAATTCCTTTTGATTTACGCCATCTTTTAGAAGAAACCGTTCTGCTGTTTGCTGAACCTATAGAACATAAAGGTTTACACTTACATTGTGACAGCGATCCTGGATTGGCTCCGGCTTATCATGGTGATCCCACACGTTTACGCCAAATTTTATTCAACTTATTGGGCAATGCGATTAAGTTTACCGAGCACGGTGATATTTATGTGTTGATTAAAAGATTGGATGAGCATTACTTGAATTTCCGCGTAGAAGATAGCGGCATTGGTATTCCTAAAGAAAAACAAGCGCATATTTTTAATGCTTTTACTCAAGCCGATACTTCCACCACACGTCAGTATGGTGGTACAGGCTTAGGATTGACGATTTGTAAACAATTGATTCATCTCATGGGCGGAGAGATGGGGGTACACAGTCAACCGGGTGAAGGCGCTACTTTTTGGTTTACTTTACCGCTTTCGCCTGCCAGTGCTGAAGCGCAAGAATTGTTAGAACAACAAGCTCAAAATACTCTTCCGCCTCTGGAGTTACCCGCTCGACAAGTGGCTTACCACATCTTGTTAGCCGAAGATAATCCCGTGAATCAGGAAGTTGCCAAGGCTGAATTAGAATCTTTAGGATGTCATGTGAGCATTGCTCAAAATGGTCGAGAGGCTTTTGATTTATATCAAAAAAAGCAGTTTGAATTGATTTTGATGGATTGTGAAATGCCTGAGTTAGATGGTTTTCAGGCGACTGAAGTGATCCGCCGTTACGAGCAGCAACAGGTGAAAAAACCCCATATTCCCATTATTGCGCTGACGGCTAATGCGGTGATTGGCTCGCAGCAAGCGTGTATGCAAGCGGGAATGGATGGCTATTTGAGCAAACCTTTTACCCGCGAGCAGTTGCTGGATATTTTACGCCCTTGGTTGAACAATCCTCAGCCGATGAATGCGGCTAGCAATACACCGCCTGATACGGTGGATATAGAACAAGCTATGTCTGAACAAGACATGTTAGAGCAGAAAAAAATAGATAAACTGCGCCGTTTACAACCTCAAATGCTGGATAAAATCATTCATTTGTACTTACAGCACAGCAGTGAGCAAATGTTGTCTTTGGAGACGGCTTTTGCAGAACAAGACCATGAACAATTAGGCCGTATCAGTCATAGTCTTAAATCAGCCAGCTTAAATGTCGGTGCGGTGTTGTTTTCTAAGCTCTGTAAAGCTGTAGAACTACACAGCAAGCAAGAGCTGCCCTTAGAAGAAGATCGCTTTTTAGAATTAAAAAAAGTATACCAAGCGACAGTCGTGGCGCTTAAAGACACCTTGGAACATCATCAATCCGGCTAACGTTGTTTTCAATACCCCTCTTCTTTCCTATTCCGCACCTAAACGCACGCAATACAATGTCTGTGCTTCTTCAATGCCTTTGAGTTCGGCTTTAAACAAGTGGGTATTGACCACGTTGTTTTGTAAGCAGGTTTGTACTTTGGCATCTTCATACATGGCTTGCGACAAAATCAAATCATTGCCTCGGCTTTGGCCTTGTGCGCGAGCGGCGCGGTTAATGTTGGAACCGAAGTAGTCTAATTTGTCATTCATGGTCAAAGCGATGCAGGGGCCTTTATGAACGCCTAATTTGATGATGATGTGCTCTTCAACAGGGCGTGCTTGATTGTGGGTTTGAAAGGCTTGGAGAATGTTCAAAGCGGCACTCACCGCTTGTTCGTTATGGGTAAACACTGCCATAACGGCATCACCGATAGTTTTCACGATACCGCCTTCATGCTGGCGGATGATGTCTGTCATGATGTCAAAATGCGTTTGTACTAGAGCAAAGGCGGTGGCATCGCCTTTGTTTTCGTAAAGTTGCGTGGAGTCTTTTAGATCGCTGAATAAGACGGCGAGATTAGAGATACCTAAACGCAAGCCAGGGCGCAGGACTTCAGCATCAAACAGCGTGCGAAAATCTTGTAAAGAAGTGACGAGAGCAGCGGTCGCCGCTTGTTCTCGATGCTGTAGGCGTTCAATGCGCAACGTTTGGCGAAAATCGGCGGCGTTGTTGAGATGTAACGTGAGCTGCTGATGGGTGTGTAGCAGCGTATCAGGAGCTGCGTCCTGTAAATTCAGCGTCATGTCCAAAGGTGCATGGTCTGCTTGGCTGTGCAATGAAAAGCTGCCTAGGGTGGCGGCGGATAGACGGTATTCGCCTTCAGGCATAGGCACAGTGACGCTGCGTTGTTCTCCAGGATCGAGTACCAGTTGTGACCAGATGTGTGAAAACGTGGCGGGATTGTTGAGGCAATAGAGGTTTTTGTCTAATAAGCGCAGACGTTCCACGGGACGGAAAGTGACTTCTACATTTTGGTCAAAATTGGCATCGTATTGGATATTGCAGACATCGCAATGGGCTTCGGGGCGTAAGCTGTCTAGGTGGCGGGTTTGTTCGGCTGCGCCTAAACAGGAAGGGCAAATTAAATCCCAACTGAGATTAAAAAAGCCTTCTCGTGTGGCTAACAAGCAAAAGCTCAGGACATCAATGCGCGGCAATTGAAAATATTGCGCCACGGCAAAGGGGCGCATATGTGAAACTTGCGCATCAGGTACGGTGTGAATGTATTCCGCTATTTTGGCGGGTACAGGGTTGTTGGGCATGAGGTGTTGCCATTCTGCATTCAGGGCTTTGGCTTTGGCACTGTTCTCAGGGGTATGCTCAACAAAGGCTTCAAACCCTTGTTCGGAGTGTTCGGGCAGGTTTGTATCCGTGTGTTGATGAAATGCGAGCATTTTTTGCAGGATTTTTTGCAGCAAGGGTTTGACGGGCGTTACGCCTCTGGGCACGTAGCTTAAACGCACGGTGAGTTCGCAGCCTTCGGCCTGATCTTTGGATTCCCACGTTGCACTTAAGTAGCGCAATGGGCCTTTGATGTATATGCGTTCAACCGAGGAATAATACGGCGGAATCCACTCGTAAGGGAGTTCCCAATAACGCGCAGGCCACCAGCCTAAGAAGGTGGTATTGACGAAAATATGCGAGCCACCGTTTTGTTCATTGGGTTTGAAGTCATAATCCACGGCATCCATGCCAACGGCTTTGCTTAAGGTGTTTTTATCGGCAATGTGTCGCCACAGGGTTTGAGCGCTGTGGGTTAATGAAATACTGCCGCTGATGTCTTTCGCTTGTTGGCGCAATTGTTCCAGTGTTTGCTGCGAAATCGGCTCATAGGTCATAGCAATATCCTTAGTAGATTTGTTTCATCAACTGCAACACGTCTAGTAGACTTGTCCGGGCTTAAAACACCGACTGCAAAACAGCGGATATTGGCGGTTTTCCCCGTTCCTTTTCGTTCAATAGAATGACTATTCGCCTCAAATGAACGAAAAAAACCGCTCAATCCCGCTGCTTTTCGCTACGGCGTTTAAACCCGGACAAGTCTATTAAACAAATAGACGGGGCGGCTGTCCAAAAAATGATTGTCATGCTAATCAAGCAAACAGTAAACTGCCAGCCGACTTTGATGGTAGCTAGATTATTTAACTGAATTATTTAACTGACGTTATGCAAAGGCTCGATGCCGTACTTAAGTTTTCAAGCACGGTACCGAGCCTTTGCATTAACTCAATAAGGTATCCACTATGACACTGTTTAGACGCTTTTTTCCTTCAATCACTGTGCTTTTTAATGCGCCGATCATAGCGGTGATGCAACGCATTATTGGTGTGTTTGTTCTGTTTTTGAGCGTCGTTTTGATCACGCCTAATGTCTCAGCCACTGTGTTAATGTTGGATAAACAAGCCGAGATTCGCACCGATTATCCACAAAAATACACGGTCAAAGAGGGCGATTCGCTGTGGGACTTAATCAGCTTATTTGTCAAAAGACCGGGCAGAATCAATATGTCTGCTTGGGCTGATGTGAATATTTATCCCGGCAATCAAGTATCTTTAGTCGAACGTGCAGGCCATCCTGCCTTACAAGTGCGACGGGGGCAGCGCGTAGTGAAACTCTCTCCTGGCGTGGTGACCGCTCGCGCTGAACGCAATATTCCCAAAATTCCGTTGTCGTCGATTCGTCAATTTCTAGATCATCCTGAAATTGTTGAAGCCGAGGAACTCAGCGGTGCACCTTATATTGTCGCCAATGCCAACGACAAATTGATGATGACCGCAGGCGATGTGATTTATGCACGCGGTGTCGATGGTAGCGAATATTTGGGGCAAACGTTTACGGTATTGCGTCCCAGTGAAGCTTATTTTGATCGCGGCAGCGAAGACGATGGCGACACCCCCGTGGCGTATGGTGCTTTATATCTGGGCGAAGCTTCGCTAGAAGTCTTGGGTGACGAAGATGATGGGGATAATGTCGTCACTTTAAAATTACTGATTGCCAAACAAGACATTCTGGCGGGTGACCGTTTGTTACCCACGCCAGATCGAGAATTTGAGCAGGATTTTACCCCCAGCACGCCTGATGATGTGGAAAATACCCGCATCATTGGGGTCGCGGGGGCAGGGAGCCATATTGGACAATATCAAGTTGTGCTGATCAATCGTGGCTTAGAAGATGGATTCAAACGTGGCAATGTGTTAGCGGTGTATCACAATGGTCAAAACACCCGTGATCCAATGACTAACGAAATCCTGCGTTTACCCAGTGTACAAACCGGTACTGTCTTGGTGTTTAAAGTCTATGAACGTGTCAGTTTTGCTTTAGTGAGAAGTGCCACCCAACCTATCTTTATCGGTGATTCATTGGGTTTGCCTTAAACGCCCTCATTCACCCTCAATATGAATCCCCGTCCCCCGATGTTGGATAAAACCACTTATACGCAGCAGGATAAGAACGATCTAGCCTATTGGTTGGCCTTGCATCGTGCGCCACGAGTCGGTTCTGTCACCTTTGCTAAATTATTGGCGGCCTGCGGTGAACCACGCCAGGTTTTTCAGGCGGGCGCTGCGCAATGGAATGCCTTAAAACTCAATGCCAAGTTACAAGCCTATTTACGCGCGCCGAATTGGGCAGCGGTAGAGAAAGATTTAGCCTGGTTAGAACAAGACGGGCATCACATTTTGACCTGGAATCAAGCGGCTTATCCAGCCCGCTTAAAAGAAATTCACGATCCGCCGCCGTTGTTATTTATTCAAGGCGATCTAGCCTTGCTCTCAATGCCACAACTCGCCATTGTGGGCAGTCGCAACCCCAGTCAAACCGGACAAGACACAGCGCAAGAGTTTGCACAATACCTCGCTGCGGCGGGTTGGGTAATCACCAGTGGCATGGCTTTTGGCATTGATGCCGCCAGTCATCGTGGCGCATTAGACAGCCACGGCTACACCATCGCCGTCACCGGTACCGGATTAAACACGGTGTATCCAGCTAAACACAAAGCACTCGCAGGACAGATTCGCCGCCACGGTGCGATGGTGTCTGAATTTCCGCCCGATATGCCACCTCGTCATGTTCATTTCCCGCGTCGCAATCGCATCATTAGCGGCATGAGCGTGGGCACCTTAGTCGTGGAAGCAACGCTACGTAGCGGCTCTTTAATCACCGCACGCCAAGCCACCGAACAAGGCCGCGAAGTGTTCGCCATTCCTGGCTCGATTCATAATCCTCTGGCGAAAGGTTGTCATGCGCTGATAAAAGACGGCGCAAAATTAGTCGAAAGTGCGCATGATATTCTTGAAGAGTTACAGGCATTTATCCCCGGTTTAGCGCCTAAACTTCCCTCTGCTGATCTGTCGCCCACCCAACACGCGGCGCAAAAAGACCGTTTAGATGAGGAATATGTGCAATTACTCAATCAAATGGGCGTGGGAGAGCCGTTGTCCATTGATGCCATGGTTGAACGTTGCGGATTGACGGCTGAAGCGGTTTCCTCCATGCTGTTAATCCTTGAATTACGCGGACGGGTTCATCATTTGCCGGGTGGGAGCTATGCACGAGTAGGAGCCGTTGAGGGTTAAGAACCTATACGAAAATGGGATAATCGGCTCTAAGAGCCTATACGAAAACGGAATAATCGGCTGCAAACCCGACGTGACGCAAAGGCTTATTTTTTTATTTCAACCAGCGTTGAATCAAGCTCATTCAATGTTTTGTACAAATGTTTTGCATATTAGATGGCACACACAGAGGATATTTTTCCATGAAAGAAAACATTCTGGATGTATTAATGTATTTGTTTGAAAACTACATGGACGATGACACCCAGTTAGAACAGGACCCCGAAACCTTAAAAGTCGAACTGAGTGCTGCTGGTTTTCCTCATACTGAAATTAACAAAGCGTTCGCATGGCTCGAAGATTTAGGCGAACGACAAGAATTACTCACTGATCGCCCTGCCTATGAAAGTCGCGCAATGCGTATCTTTACACAACATGAAGAAGATAAAATGGACTTGCAATGCCGAGGCTTTTTATTGTTCTTAGAACAAGTGGGAGTGTTAGATATTGCCAGCCGAGAGTTGGTGATTGATCGCAGCATGGCCTTAGATACCGAAGAAATGAGCTTAGAACAATTAAAATGGGTGATTTTGATGGTATTGTTTAATCAACCCGGGCAAGAAGCTAATTTTGCCTGGATGGAAGACCTAGTGTATGACGAAAGCCCTAGGGTGATGCACTAATACGGCGCTTAAGCCTGGACAAGTCTATTTATGTTTGAGGTAATGCAACAACATCTGCATCCTCTTCAAAGTCTAAAACACATCTAAAATCGGTGGATATTAACCCGTGAGTAAACATCTGGTCGTTGTAGAATCGCCTGCAAAGGCGAAAACCATTAAAAAATATTTAGGCCCAGACTTTGAGGTACTGGCCTCCTATGGTCATGTGCGTGATCTATTGCCTAAAAATGGCGCGGTCGATACGGAACATGGCTTCACCATGAAGTACGAAATCATTGAGCGCAATGCCAAACATGTTGCAGCGATTTCAACGGCCTTAAAAAAAGCCGATGCGCTGTATCTGGCGACTGACCCGGATCGCGAAGGTGAAGCGATTTCCTGGCATTTGCATGAGTTGCTTAAAGAGAAAAAAATTCTTAAAGACAAACCTGTGCATCGCGTGGTGTTTCATGAAATTACTAAACAAGCGATTCAAGACGCAGTGGCACATCCGCGTGCTTTATCCATCGACTTAATCAATGCCCAGCAAGCTCGCCGTGCTTTGGATTATCTAGTCGGGTTTAACTTATCGCCTTTGTTATGGAAAAAAATTCGTGCCGGACTCTCAGCGGGTCGAGTACAAAGTCCTGCTTTACGTCTTATCGTTGAACGTGAAGCCGAGATCAAAGCCTTTAAATCCAAAGAATATTGGACCATTGAAGCGGATGTCAACAAAAAGCCTGAAGGTAAAAAGAAAGTCGTTCCTTTTATGGGTAAATTAACCCATTACGAAACGAAAAAACTCAATCAATTTTCCATTAATAATACCGAGCTGGCGACACAAGCGCGTGAAGCGTTGCTTAAGCAAGCCAATGGACAATTGCAAGTCATTAAAGTCGATAAAAAGCAACGCCGTCAACAACCCGCCGCACCTTTTATTACCTCTACATTGCAACAAGAAGCGGCACGTAAACTGGGTTTCACCACACAACGCACCATGATGGTGGCACAGCAACTCTACGAAGGCGTGGATATTGGTGAAGGCGCTGTCGGTTTAATTAGCTACATGCGTACTGACTCGGTGAATCTTGCCGACGAAGCCATTGCAGAAGTGCGAGACATCATCGAACAACGTTATGGCAAAGAGAATGTCCCGAAAGCGCCTCGCGTGTTTAAAACTAAAGCGAAAAACGCACAAGAAGCGCATGAAGCCATTCGTCCCACTTCCGCACACCGCCATCCTGACCAAGTTAAACAATACCTCAAGCCTGAACAACACAAGTTATACACGCTGATTTGGCAACGGACTGTCGCTTGCCAAATGATTCACGCCACGCTCAACACCGTCGCGGTAGACATGAGTTGCGGCAGCGAAGCGCATATTTTCCGTGCCAATGGTTCCGTATTAGCTAAACCCGGTTTTCGAGCCGTGTATATGGAAGGCGATGACGACAAAGAAGATGATGCCGAAAAAGCCAAAGCTGAACAGAAAGCACCGATAGATGAAGAACGCCTGTTACCGCCCTTAGAAGTGGGAGAATGGGTGGATTTAAAAGACATTCGAGCCGATCAACATTTCACCGAGCCACCCCCGCGTTTTTCTGAAGCACGACTGGTGAAAACCTTGGAAGAACATGGCATTGGACGGCCTTCCACCTATGCCAGCATTATTTCTACTTTGCAACAACGCGAATACGTGGTGCTAGAGAAAAAACGCTTTATTCCTACCGACGTAGGCGAAGTGGTGAATAAGTTTCTCACTGAGCATTTTTCGCAATATGTGGACTATACCTTCACCGCTAAGCTCGAAGATGAATTAGATGCGGTATCACGGGGTGAGAAAGAATGGGTGCCCTTGATGGAGCGCTTTTGGACGAAGTTCAAAACCCTGGTGGATAGCAAAATGGAAAGCGTGGATCGCCGTGATGTGACCCACGAAGCCTTAGATGAAAAATGTCCCGAATGTGAAAGTCCGTTGTCGATTCGTTTGGGCAAACGCGGCAAATTTATTGGTTGCACCAATTATCCTGAATGCCGTTACACCCGCAATCTCGATGGCACCGCCTCCTCCACTGACGAGCCAGAAATTGTCGAAGACCGCCAATGTCCTAAATGCGATTCTGCCTTGCACATCAAACAAGGCCGCTACGGTAAATTCATCGGTTGCAGCAATTATCCTAAATGCAAATTCATTGAACCCTTAGAAAAACCGGAAGAGACTGGGATTGAATGCCCTGAGTGTAAAAAAGGTGCATTGCAAAAGAAAAAATCCCGTTACGGCAAAGAGTTCTTCTCATGTTCTACTTATCCTGATTGCAAATACGCGGTGTGGAATCCTCCGCTGGCAGAAGCCTGTCCACAATGTCATTGGCCGATTTTAACCATCAAAGTCACCAAACGTCGCGGCACGGAAAAAGTCTGCCCGCAGAAAGAATGTGGTTATGCAGAGCAAATCGAGCCACCAGAGCCTAAGCCAGAAAAACCTAAAGCTAAATAATTCACCATTCACTTAAGCGTGAAATCGGAGTGCGAAGCCGCAGCTTCGCATGTGGCAAGCTACGTGGCTCTCCACTGCTGATCACGGGGTGAGGGGGATTAAAAACGGTATTCCTTCAGTATTTTTGGAGTGCGAAGTCGTCGCTTTGCATGTGCCAAGCGACGGCTTGGCACTCCGTTGATTCACCGATCTTCTTGCCTACCCCTTCTCCCCAAAGACTCTGCCCATGCCCTCTGAACTCCACACCTTGCAACGCGCTTTGCGCTTATCTGAAGGCCAATTTTCCCTGCTGTTGGCACGTTGTGCTTATCGTTCTTTGCGGAACACGCTGCTGGCTGAATTAAGCAAAGATGAACGCCTTTCTTTGCATCTTGTTTCCATCCCCGCAGATACCCGCAACTTACTGGAATTATTGCAAAATGCGGTCGCCAGCATAGAACCTACAGAACCGATGCCGGGGTTGTTGGTGACGGGGCTTGAGCAAGTTGAAAACCTAGAACATCTGTTTGCTTCCACCAATCAATTACGTGACGAATTTCCCCGCCTGTTGCCCTGTCCTCTGGTGTTGTGGGTGACGGATGCGGCGTTGCAATGCTTGATTCGCGTCGCACCGGATTTTGAAAGCTGGGGCACGACTATCGAATTTGCCTGGGACGATGCGCAGTTATTAGATTTTATCCGGCAAAAAGCGGACACCTTATTAGCCGATTGGTTAGCCCCAGAACAGGTCTTGCCCAGCCAACCCCTCATGCCGCGTTATGATCCCAGCCAGTTAGCTGAATTGCAGACCGCACAAAAACATTTGTCCGTGCAAGGCGTGCAAATCCCTTCTTGTGTGCAAGCCAGCCTGGATTTATTGCGCGCCTGTGATGCGCCTTCCGGTAGCGAAGCCGCGCAACAAGCCTATCAATCGAGCCTAGCGCTCTGGCAACAACACGCGGACAAACCGCTTAACCAAGCCGTGTGTTTGATTTTATTGGCTTTTAACCAGCAAACCCGCGCTCAACGCCAACCGCGTTTACGTGATACCGCTTGGCAACAAGCCACGCAGTCTTTGCAGCAAGCCCTAGAACTATTTGTTCAAGCTCAACGCGAGGATTTGCAGGCCAAATTTATTAATGCGCTGGGACAGGTGTTATTGCTGCGCCTGCGCATGATAGTGGGAAAGCCACAACCCGATTTACTACACGCTTTAGAAACCCTGGCACAAACCGCTTTAGTCTTGCATCAACAACAACCGCAACGCTTAGCACAAGCGCAAGCCTTGTGGGCAGAAGTGCAATTACGGCGCGGCGCACAAGCGTTGCTGCCCAGCAAAAGTCTGGTGGGCTTATGTGATGAGCGGGATCAAGCCTGGTTTGAATTGTTGCAGGCTAAACAAGCAGCGGCGTTTCAATCCAAAGAACATCAAGCCCATGCGCATCGTGCTTTGCAACACTTACAAACCGCTTTGTCATTGATCGAGCCGCACACGGATGGCTATTTATACCTGCGTTTATTGCAAACTCAGCATCAAGTGTATTTTGAATTGCAGGATTATTTAGCCGCTTTTCGCGTCAAATTACGTCAGTACGATTTAGAGCAACAATTGGATCTACGCGCTTTTAACGGTGCGGGGCGCTTGCGATCTGGGGTGAATTGGGAAAGTTCTCTGGATATTTCTGGGCGCATCCAGGATGTGCAGCATTTATTAGCCCGCATGGAGCGCGACGATCAGCCGCTGACCATTGTGTATGGTCCGTCTGGCGTGGGTAAAAGTTCTTTAATTCAAGCGGGTTTAGTCTCCAGCTTAAAACAAACCCGCATTCATGCGCGTCCTTTGCAGCCCATATTACAAACCGTTTATACCGATTGGATTAAAGAATTATTACAAGCCCTACAAGCGCAAGCCCAGCCACGCTTACCCCTGTATTCCCGCACCTTAAGACACACTTCAACAGAAGCTCAAATTTCACGCATCATCCAGCAATTGCGCCAATTAACTGCACGTAATTATTTAGTCGTGCTGATTTTCGAGCAATTTGAAGAATTCTTTTTTGCCTGTCCAGAACCCGCACAACGGCGGGTTTTTTATCAGTTTTTACAAACCTGTCTGGACTTGCCCGATGTCAAAGTCATTCTCGCCCTGCGCGAAGATTATTTGCATCACTTGCTGGAATGCAATGCTCGCTTGGTCGAGCTATCTGCCATTAATAACAACATTCTCGACAAAAACATTCTCTACTACTTAGGCAATTTTTCTTGCGAACAAGCCCATACCGTCATTCAAAACCTGACACAAAACACGCTGTTTCAATTAGAGGATGATTTAATTGCGGCGTTGTTAGAAGACTTTGCCGCTGGGGGCGATGGTGTGCGCCCGATTGAACTACAAATTGTCGGCAACCAATTACAACACGAAAATATTCGCAGCCTAGAAGCCTATCGAGCGCACGGCCCAAAAACCGCTTTAGTCGAGCGCTATGTGCAAACCGTGGTGCAAGATTGCGGGCCCGAACATGAGCAACTCGCCAGCCGCGTGTTGTATTTATTAACCGATGAAGACAACACGCGCCCGCTAAAAACCCGCGCCGAACTTTCCACCATTTTAGAACCGGACGAGACGGCACTCGGCGTGGTCTTAGCGATTTTGACCCAATCGCGCTTAGTGTTTGTGCATCCTGGCGATCCTTCGCCGTATTACCAATTAGAACATGATTATCTCGTACCCTTCATTCGCCGCCAGCAAAGCGAAGATTTACAAGCCCAATTAGAAGATGAAAAACTCCGTCGTCACCACAGCGAAGCCAAGCTCAACCGTGTCATCCAGCGCTTACACACCAGCAGCTATTTTGTCTCCATTTTCATCGCCTTACTCGGCCTTGCTGTCGGGGCTTGGGTGACGCAAACCGCCACCGAAGCCAAATCAAAAATACAAAGCCTCACCGTCAAACGCTTATGGCGCTCCCATCAACAACTCGATGCCCTATTAGTCGGCTTGCAACAAGCGCAATTGCTAGATTCCTGGCAAGGGCACTTACTGCCGCAATACGACCGCTACACCGCCTTACTGTCGTTACAAGAAGTCATGCAAGGCATCACCGAACGCAACCGCTTAGAAGCACATCGCCGTCGCGTGTTAAGCGTCAGTTACAGCCCCGACGGCAAACACCTCGCCAGCACCAGCAATGACGGGCAAACCTTAATTTGGAACACGCACGGCAAATTACTCGCCCGCTTAGCCCATATCCAAGCCTTTCGCCCGCCCGTCCCCTTGCAAGACACCGAACAACAAACCTATGAACTCTCCATTTGGGATGCCAGCTTTCATCCCGACGGACGCACGCTCGCCGTCGCCGTCAACTTAAAACATCGTCAAACCTCGACAGATGAAGTCGATCACTCGATTGAATTATGGGATTTGCAATGTGTCACAGACGATGCCTGCGAGAGCACCTTATCGCATAGTCTACAAGGGCATACAGGCATGATTTACAGCCTAGATTTCAGCCCCGATGGACAATGGTTAGCCTCCAGCGACGACAAACACAGCATCCGCCTATGGACAGCAAAAGGTGAATTCATACGTGAATTAAACGGACACACCGCCCCCGTGCATCGCGTCATCTTCAGCCCCGATAGCCAGCGCTTATTATCCGTCAGCGACGACAAAACCCTGCGCTTATGGTCATTAGATGGCACCCTGCTAAAAGTCTTAAAAGGCCATGAAGACTGGGTACTCAATGCCGCTTTCAGCCCCGACGGACAATATATCGCCTCCGTTGGGCGCGACGGCGTGCGCATCTGGTCGCTGCTCACAGGACAACAACGCCAGCCCGCATACAGCAAAGCCCAGCGCCACGAAGACTACGTTTGGGGCGTGGCCTTTAGTGCCGATGGACAATGGTTAGCCACCGCAGGCTTAGATAAAGTCATTAAAATCTGGCGTTTTCGCCCCAGCCAGCCCATCCCTCTACAACTGGTCAACACCCTGCCCGGTCATCAGCGCGGCGTCATGAATTTAGCCTTTAATCCCCAACGCCCCGCACAACTCGCCTCCGCCGGATTAGACAACCTTGTGCGCTTATGGCAAGTCGAACCCGCCCGCTACAACCTATTACGCGGCAGCGAAAGCTTTGCCGGCAAAGCCGATGAACCGATTTTCACCCACCTCGCTTTCAGTCCCGACAGCCAATTACTCGCCACAGGCAGCCAAGAAGGCGAAGTCATATTATGGGACAACCGAGGTCGGCGTTACTCAACCCTGCAACACCGCGAACCCCTACGCAAAGCCCACACCGGAGCCATTACCGCGCTCACCTTCAGCCCCGACGGTGCTTACCTGGTCTCCGCCGATTATCGCGGCGATATATTTTTATGGGATCGCCAAGGCCGCCTGCGCAACACCCTGGCAGGACACCAATCCAGCGTGCGCCAACTCAGTTTTAGTCCCGACGGAGCCGTACTCATGTCCGCCGGATTAGACGGCGTTATCCGCGTGTGGCGCGGCGATGGCGAAGAAATGGACACACTCCCCGGCTATGCCGCCGCCTTTAATCCCACTGGCACCTATCTCGCCATCGCCCCGTGGGATGGACTCATCCGCTTGCTCTACCTTGACGGCACCCAAGCCTACAGCTTAAGCAACCCCACCCGCAGCAACACACAAATCCGTTTTAGTCCCGACGGACAACTGCTGTTTTCCGCCTCCTGGCAAGGCGACATCGACATCTGGGGACACCAAGGACAGCACGTCGCACACGTCAAACGCACCGCCCGTAACATCAACCTCCCACAAGATCGCAATGCCGATTTCTCCATCAGCCCAGACAGCCGACTGTTCGCCATAGGGCAAGCCGACGGAGAAGTTCAATTATGGAGCATTGCAGGCACCTTAATCCGCAGCCTACATGCCCATCAAGGCGCTGTGACGCAAGTGCGATTCAGTCCCGACGGGCAATTGCTCGCCAGTGCAGGCGTTGATCAAACGATTTATTTATGGCGACGAGACGGGCGCTTACTGGCGAGTTTTCAAGAACACGGGGATTTGATTTTAGACCTACGCTTCAGCCCCGACGGGCGCTTGCTGGCGAGCACCAGCATGGACAAAACCGTGCGTTTATGGTCTTTAGATTTTGCCGTAGACAAGCTCCGCGCACGCGGTTGTTCCTGGGGAAGGGATTACCTCATCCACAGCCAAACCGCCTGGGACGTGGACAAACAAGTGTGTGATTGAGAGAAAAAGTAGGGTGGAATAGGTGCATTCCTATCCCTCGTTCCCACGGTCTGAGGCTGTAAAAGAACTCCCTCCAAGTTATCCTATACACTCATCATAATATTTTGCAAAAGGTAAACAAAGCCGATGTCCTCACGCTGTTACAAACTAG
>JADGEH010000140.1 GCA_016744475.1 Thiotrichales bacterium
CTGCCATTAAGTTAAAACAAGGCTTTGAATTCAACGTGTCAGCCTCCCCTCCTCCAAGGAGGGGATTGAGGGGTGGTGATGAAAGGTCTTTATTCCTTAAAAATACATTCTCTCGTGCGAGCGTTCTGCGCCTTGTTACGCGCAGAGCACTGGCACGAGGCAATGCCGCCTTTTATTGCGCCCTTTCAGGGCTGGGTGGGTATCATCGACTAAACCCAGGGCGTTGCCCTGGGCTATATGAATACCGCCCCGTTGGGGCTAAAAATCCTTCTCTTCTCTCGTTCCCAAGTGCCGAGGCTGTAAAAGAACCCCCAAAGTTGGCATTTTTTGCTTCGTAAGCTGTTGATTTTACGTTGTTCAAAATCCAAAAAATGAGGTTCTTTTACAGCCTCGCCACTTGGGAATGTCGTCTTGACCGCGTTGCGGTCAGTACCGATATAAGGACATTCTCTCGGACGACCCTGTATCCAAATCAAGCCTGGACACCCACAAAAAAATCTCAATGCTGAATAATTTCAGCTAAGACCTCCAACAACGGCTCAAAACCTTCTTCTTTTTGCTCAACATATTCTAATAAACGAATGGCTTGTTCTACGATAGATTTATCTTCATTGGGCAAATATTCCTTTGGTGCTTTGTATACAAAGACTAACTCCTTAAATTGTACTTCTGACATATTTTTTAACTGCCTCAATGCGTCACTTCGAGATAAGTTGCTTGCACGGGTTGTTTTATGGATGAATGATGGGTTTCGGCGCGATAAAATTACAAAATCAAACATCATAATGCGCCTCTGCCCATCCTACCGTGCTAACAATCTGCTGGGCATTGTTGATTGCTTTCAGTGTTGTCGCAGATTCCATCGCCGCAATATTTGCGTGGCTGATGATTCCTTGAGGTAGCTTTTCTGGTTCTTTCTGCTTTTTTGCCAGTTGGAGCCATTAATCGCTTGTTATTTTTCTGGTAGTGTTCAACTATTTGATGGTCATTCTCATCAACAAACACAAACTGGTATTGGTAGTCTTTATTCCAGCTATAGTCCATTCGGCGCTGTTTGCCATGTATTGTGTATTCCAATGAATAGTGACGCTCTCCTATTTTCTTTAACCCTGTAATTGTAGCGCCTTTTAAGGGGCCGTAATTATCGGTTCGCACTGGCTGGGTTCTAGGCTGAGGCATAATCTGATCTTCGGGAGCATTTGAATCTGAATCGACTTGAACCTTTCCCCTTAAGCCAGCGATGAAATACGGAGGGTAATCAACGGCATGATATTGGTAGGAACCACCTTGGTTAAATCGCCCTAAATATTCATCGAGCGGTGCTTCGATTTTACCGTATAAGGGAAAACCATCCAGTGCGTAAGCAATGGGATTACCTTCACCAACAACTTTTTCCAAATGTTCGGGAGCTAAATGATAATGGTAATCATCCGCTCGACCACTATGCCCCCCCCCATTTATCCAGCTCACCAATATCAGCAGAATATTCTCCACGATTATTCAACGCATTAAAAATTGGAACTCCATTTACGGCTATCGCAACCGCACCTTTATGGAAGTGGTCTTTGGTTAACATAGGAATATCAGCTAGAACCGGATTTAGCGGAATCTTCCAGCTATTATTGCCAGTATAGTCTTGAGGTAGTGGAACTTGTTGTTGCCAACTTGTAATACCCTCCATCATATTATGTTCAGGTATGCCATCGGATTCTATATTTAAGTAGGTTGAATCTTCACTAGTGATTACATTGGCAAAGTGTTTAAAATGCGCATGTTTTTCGGTATGGGTATGTTCACTTTTGGTCGGCGAAGTGTCATTTTTGCCATCAATGACCAGCCTGCAAAGTAGGGTATTGTCTTTTTCAAGATCATCGCTCCAGATTAGTTTTGCGCCTGAATTCCATTTAATTTGATCGTAACCTTCTTTTGGTCTCACTTGTGAAGAGGAATATTCAGTGGCGTTTTGCCATGAGCTGTCGTCAAAGGTAGGCATTTTCCATGAATTTGGTTCTGCGGCAGCCGTAAACCGACATTGACCTTTTCCTGCTATAGGTTTGGATTGACGAGCGCATTTGCTATCCAATGGTGCTTTATGGATGACCATACAGCGCATAGAGCTATTAGAAACACCAACGACACTGCTAGAGTTTAAATGAGTCACTTGAGTGATAAAACCACCGTCTCCTATTTGTTGACGTTTTGAACCAATATATTCAAGTCCGGTATCGTTTTCCTTAAAATCTTTAATCATAAAGGCCAATACAAAGGGAAGTGATGAGGAAAACTGATGTGTTTCAGCATTAAAGGAACGCTCAGTTTTAATAGATATAGAGTCTTCCAATAGCGGTTTGCCATCGATATACGCAGCAAACCAATTATCCGCCCACACATCAATTTCATATTTATTGAGCTCGGTTGAAGTGGCGTTTGTGCTGAAAAGCCAGCAACAAATAGCACAAAATTGTAGAATTAAGGATTTCATATTGTGTCTCTCAAGATATGGGTATCAAGTAGGTTGGGCTGCGGTACGAAGCCCAACATAAAAAACTACAGCATTGTTATGCTGTTTGGTTTTGGTGAGTTGGGATTATTTTTTATTGAATTTTGTTGGGCTTCCTTGCGTCAGCCCAACTTACCGCGTTAAATTTTACGATTAGCGTTCCTAGTAGCATGAGCCATTGCAACAAGAGCGTTTGTATCGTGTTGAGCCTCATTGGAATAAAGAAAAGGCTTTAGTTCCAAGTGATTGGATTTCTCAAAACTAACTTAAATTAAAAAATCATGGAAAACTTAGACATTCAAATTTCAGGTCAAATTCAAAATAGTAATTTTCCTATCTGGAAAGATTCGCTACTAGACCAAATTAAATCGATTAATTTAGAATTGGTGACTGATGATGAGTTTGCTATTGCAGAAAAAAACTCTAAATCACTAAAAAAAGCAGAGAAAGTCGTTCAAGAAGCAAAAATAAAAGCGCTTGAACAAACACAAGACATCCAATCTTTATTTAAAGCGCTTGATGAGGTTGCAGAGGAGGCAAGGCAAGCTCGCTTAAAATTAGACAGACAAATTAGAGTGAAAAAACAGAAAGTCAAAGAAGCATTGATTACAGATTCTATTAATAATGTACGTAATTATATTGGGAGTAAACCAGAAGTATTTAATCAGCTTGATAATAATAAATATATTCAGCGTTACCAATACGAAGCGCAAATCAAGGGGAAATCAACGATAAATAGCTGCCTTAACTCTTTAAATTTATTAGTTGAAACTATAAAAGCTTCGGTTGATATTGACTGCAATCAAGTTATAGCGAATTATTTAATAATAAAAAATTTACCACCTGATGATAAAATTTTATTTCAAGATATAAATTATCTTGTTACTCTTCCAACTAAAGAATTAAAACTAACTATTGACAATAGAAAGACAAAACTATCCGAACAAACACTAAAGACATCTGAACAAAGGCTACAGAAAAAAGCTCTTGAAGCTAAAAAAGAATTAGAGCATATAGATAATGAGGCTTTATCTGATAGCCCTTCTGAAGAAAACAGTGATTACTTAATATCAATTGAGTTGTTTTCCAGCAAACAAGAAGCCGCAAACATGGCAAGACGCATTAAAGATTTATTACAAGATTCCAGTTTTCTTTTAGATATAAGGTTAAGTAAAAAACGTGATATATAGCCATGTAGAGTGTGCGCCGTATTTTTGGCGCACACACGGACTAAATTTTGTGATTAGGTAGGTCGGGTTAGGCGCATCTTTTCGCGCCGTAACCCGACATTCGGAAATCATGAAATGTCGAGGGACGCTACATACCGCATTTGTCTGGTTATTGTGGAGGGCGTATGCCACCTGTTGGTGTGGCTACTGATGGGGATAACGTGCCACTTAAATAGGCACTGACCATTTCAGCTCGACTTTCTGCATGTTGTTTCAGTTCATCAACAGCGACATAAAAATCATTTGCACCCGCCAAGAAAGAGTATCCCGACAATTCTGTGGTGGCATAGTCGGCTATCAGCGCGGAGTAAGTGTCATAAAGTGCTTGAACTTTATCCGTTGCAAAGGCACCACTGATGACTTCTAACAGATAATCGTCATAGCGTGCTTTATAGAACTCATCGGCATACAGTTTTCCAATCAGCGGCCAGTCATCCGATTGCAGGTTGGAAAAATCCATGGCTAATGTGCCACCCATCTTACCTTCTTGCAAAGCTTCGTTATTATCCCAAGGAATCCACGTCAATTTTGAGGTGGCAGGATTGTTGTACAGATAATAGTTATGGGGCATTTTGCCATAGGTGTCCCAGTTTTGAATGATGCTATTAACCGCTAGATATTTAAGGAAAACATCCACATCAAAAACCGCCTCAAGATGGGTTCTCCAGGTTTCAGGATCAGTCGTTGCAGTATCATCATGTAAGGCGGCAAAAAGCGCCTGAATATCAGACCAATCTGCTTCGTCTTCGTTATTTTTCTTCTCAAAGTTTTCTTCGCTAAATGCGCCTTCGACAAAGTTGGCTCCGCCTTCTTCGGGCTTGTACAAGTTGCCATTGTCATTGACAAACTGGGTATCCAACACCGCACCATCTACCTCTTCGACCAGTGTGTACAAACCAAAATATTGGGGGCCATTGCCATGATCAACATATAGAGCATAAAAGGCGGTATGTGATACGGCTAACCCAGCCTCTTTGAAGACATCGGAGGCCACTTTCTCACGCAAGAAGGATTTATCATCATAGTTGTTCTTTAAGCTGAATTTTTTGAAACCATAAAAACGTTGGTTTTTGATTTGAGGATAATCATCTTCATACTCGTCAAAGTCCAATTTGAAAGACAGTTTAAGGGTGCCTTGTTGCCAACTGGATTGCAGGGAAGAATTGCCTTTAAAGCGGATGCCAACGCGATACCATTGCTGACCGTTATAAAAAACCTCGGCGGGGACAAAGATGGGGTCTTCTGTATCCAGTAAACCGTTACCCGATGAGCGCTGACCGAACTCGCCATACTTTGCTGTCATGTCATCCAGCATACTTTGCCAGCGTTCTGCGGTGACAACAAAATCAAGCCGTTTAACCTTTGTATCGTCAAATACCTCTGCAAAATTTGGCTCAGCACTCTTGCTATGTGTGTCTTCAGTCCAGTCCGTTGCCTCAAAACCTGCCTCACTGCTCGCCGAGTTCAGCATGAATGTTTCTACATTTGAATAAGCGCTTTCCCCTTCATCATTAGACGCGGTGATCGCAATATAATAGGCGGCATTTTCCCACAGGGTATAAGACACGCTGTGGGTGTCTGTTGGTAGAGCAAAACTGCCAATTGCCTCTGATCCCATATAGGGTTTAGGGGCATAGTAAAGCGTATAGCCCGTTGCTTCAGAAACGTCCGTCCAAGAGATGGATATATCCACACCTCGGGCTTGATAAGACAGTTGTGGAGATTCAGGTATTGCTGCGGTGGCTGTGTGGGTAATACCGAGCAGACAAATTAATAACATGCTCGAATATCGCCAGCCATAGCTTGCTTTTCTTACTAAGATTGAGGCATCGGCTTTCATGTTTCCTCCTTAATGATTAAGACTTGAGAACTGACGTTTCTTTATCGTGTTCATGAGGATGGTCTTAAAAAAATGATGTGTTAGTGTCATCGAAGTCTATTTTTAACTTCTTGATCAGCATTATGCCGAGGGACTTTGGGATAAATGTGGGGGAAATGTGAAGAAAGTAAGAGATTTTTATAAAGGGGATGCTTTGTCGCTGATGTATTTTTTCTTAATGACTGATGTTATGCACACCTAGCCATGCTATTCCACCCTGACCAAAAGGGTGGATTTGCAGCCGATTATCCCGTTTTCGTATAGGCTCTAAATCTTGCGATGAGCGTTCCCAGCAGTGACGCGCTTTGCGTGGGCGCAAGCAACATGGCGCTTATTTTAACTTCAGTTTTTCTGCCAGATAATCCTGATTCTCTAAAACCGTCCACGCCGCCAAGTTTGCAAGGGCATGTACTCGTTCAGGGTTTAAATTAATCAGCTTATTTTTTTTCTCATTGAAAGTTTGGTAATGAGGAAAATGGTCAAAATCACCCCGCCCATTTTTTAAGTCTTGCGTGTATTTGCCGCCGTCAATATTAAGCTTGTCAATCCATTGTTGGGCACGATTGAGATAAACCCAGCAAATCGTCAGCTGATAACCCTCGCCGCGCACTGCATGGCGTTGATTATTCTTGATGTCGTAGGTGTCGCAGTAGACGAGGGATGTATTGCTGGCGGGTTGCGCTTTGAGGGCTTTTAACTTAGAAAATTCGCGGCACAGCGTTTTCAACTTCTGCCCATTTTCATCATCAATCACCACATTATTTTCATATTTTCCAATCGGACGGAACAGGCTGATCACATCATCGACCATAATATCCGTTGATATGTGTTCGCAATGTGCGTTATCGGCAAAGGGAACACGCGCATTGATAAACACCATAATATTTTCAATCTTGCGCACCAACAGCGGGATTAAGGCAAGATTATCCAAATCACCGCCGTCGCCATGTTTGAATTCGGTGTCCTCATTGCGTAAATCTTCGTCTTTTAACACCTTCTCTCGATCAATCGCCCAATGGCGAAATTCAGGAAATATCTCCGCATGAAGTCCTTTATCTGCCATCGTGATAGCAGGCGCTGCACCACTCATAGCCATCACATCAGACAGCGTAAAACGATAACGTTTATTGCCCGTTAAGAAGTTTTTTGTACGGCTATTCGACCGCAAACGCACCGTCCACAGCCCGTCTTTTGATTTAACCGCTGTCGGTTGACCGCTGGCATCCATCGGTTCATTGCTATCATAGCCATAAGATTCCACATACCCACCGCCGACCAGCACTTTTGAGCGAGCCTTTTTTTCAGTAGGCACACTGAACTCATTACGAATACCGATATAAAGCGGCGTTGCCTCAACGGGAAACAGTTCGCTGGCATGTTCATCTTGCCCTTCTTTTTCCTCAAGCGGCACACGCATCGTGCCGACAATGATCGGATAAGGTCTTGGCTTTTCAACCACATAAAAGTCATCCGCTGTCAGGTTTGGATTAGCATTCAATGCAGACTCAAGCGCCTTATTATCAAACGTAAACAACTTGCTCCGATCATGTAATCCAAACGGCTGTAGAAATATTTTACCGATGACATCCGCATAGGATTCATCGCCTCGGCGCAAGGACGCGAGCTTATTGCCGATGCTGGCATGATAGATCACCGCACTCATGGCTTTGCCCGCTTCTGTCGCCTGCCCCAATACCATGTCATTGATCTCATCAGGCGGTGTATAGCGGCCCAGAAAAGTTTGATCATCAATGGTTTGGGGTAGATAAATAAAAGGTACAAGCGTCCAACTGCCACCCGAATTTGCTGTTACGTAACGCGCCTTATCCATCCAACCCAATTTTTTCAGCGCCCGTAGTTGCCCCAAGGTTGCCGCAGCAGAGCGCGTGCCGCCGCCAGAAAACGCAATCCCAAAAGAAGGGCGCTCATCTTTTTTGAGCCACGCAATATTGACTCTGGGATCATCAACTTCGGGAAAATAATCAGCGCTTGCCTTGATGTCCCATGTATGGACGTTGATTTCATCAAAACGATCTACAGCATCTGTAGCACACGCAGATAGCAAAAGACTTGAAAATATCAAAGCATGGGACGCTAAAGTTTTGCTCTGTTTCATAAAGCCTTAAAGCTCCTAAGCAATGAATGGGGTTATTAGAAGGGGTACTGTGTCTTCTTGGTAAGTTTATCGGTAGTCCTGTATTTATAGTGCTGATAAATTATATTTATAATGTTTGCTATTTATTATCAACACAATTGACGAGGTGCTCATGATGTGTCAAAAATGTGGTTCTGAACATACCAAAAAAAATGGCAGTACATACCGTAAACAGCAAAAATATCAATGTAATAGCTGTAAATATCAGTTCACAGAAAATTCACAAAATAGAATAATGAGTGATGACATCAAACAACTCATCGAAAAACTATTATTAGAAAGAATTTCCCTCGCAGGAATGGCTCGCGTTACAGGGGTATCAGAAAAGTGGTTGCAAGAGTATGTTAATGATAAATATGAAAATCTTTCTAAGAAAGTTGAAGTCAGCGATAAACCCAAAGGGAAGCTCATTATCCAATGTGATGAAATGTGGTCTTTTGTTGGAAACAAAGATGAAAAATATTGGATTTGGCTAGCACTTGATATGTCTACCCGTGAAATTGTAGGCGCTCATATTGGCGATCGTAGCGAAAAGGGTGCTCAAGCCTTATGGGATTCCTTGCCGCCAGTGTATCGACAATGCGCCGTTTGCTACACCGATTTTTGGGACGCCTATGCCTGTGTTTTTCCAAAGAAAAGACACAAAGCCGTGGGTAAAGAATCGGGCAAAACCAGTGATGTCGAACGGCTCAATAATACCTTTAGGCAGCGTGTTTCGCGTTTAGTCAGAAAAACACTGTCTTTTTCAAAAAAAGTTGAACATCATATGGGCGCTATCTGGAATTTTATCCATCATTACAATAAGACCATTGGATTAAAAATTTAGTCTCATTTAGGCTTCATAGCACTACCATTACAGGACTACCTCGTTGCGTAGCAGTTCGTTGAGAAAATCTATTAATAAATCTTTATTGGGTTCGCTACCAAATAGTTTTTTGAATCCAAAGTCGGTAAAGGGGCTGATGTCTTTGTCAGGGATACGCATGTCGTCCTCCATAAAAAATGGAACATCTCATTGCGGGTGATGTTATCTGTTCATGCCTTGACTGCACAATAGCTTTCAGTGGAGCGGTACTTGATGTTCCCACGCACTTTGCGTGAGAGCGAGAAATACTTTCAGGATGTTAGACGATGTGGCGGAGATGGATAGAAAGGGCGGGCTTGATCCGACCTAGGTGGGACACTTAAAAGGGATCACTCCGCTGAGAACGGTGTGATCCCTCGCCGACTACTGATGGTGGCTAACGCGGGGTGCTATGGCAATGATGGCAACCGACTAGCTGATTAGCGGCTAATGTGACGCTGCCTTTTTCAGTATTAAAGGTGCGCGTGGTCGCCATTTTGGATAACGGCGTACCTGCTAAATCAGTCCCGTGACAAGCGCGGCAAGCATTGGGATCACGTTCATAAAAGTCTTCATGTCCGCCATCCGCCCAACGAGCATCCGCTACATTATGCATACCGTGTGGCCCTGATGTGGTCAACGGTAAGTTACCCGTCGCATGACAGATGCTGCATTCTGATACGGTACCTGTGTGCCCTTGTAATTGCTGGGCGGTAATGTTGTCGTTTGCAGCAGCATCGGCATTGGGCCAAATGGCATGGGTGCTGCCGTGACAGCCTTCACAAGCGACATTACCGTGGCCTTTGCTGAAACGGAATAATGTCCCGGTATTTTCGGCAAAGCGGCGATTACTGGCGAGCAATGGAGAGGCTGATGCGTCGTTATTGCGATAGGTTTGACGCAAGCGAATACCGTCTGTGTGCATGTTGAGATCAGCGCCTGACATATGATTCATCGCATCACCCGTGTGACAAGATTGGCAACGCGGTAAATCCGTCCAAGGACGACGGGCTTGTTGATCATTGCTGCCGTCTAAGCTGCCGCCCGCCAATAAGGGAAATTCTCCTGCGACGGCTTTCATCCCGCCATGACATTCAAAGCATTCCATGCCGCCTTCACGCATCGCACCGCGTTGACAGCGCGTGTCTTTGCCGGGATGACATTGATAACAAGTCTGTTCCACTGTTTTACTTTCATCATCCAAAAAGGCATGAGCACTGTGTAGTACGCGGGATAAAGTCTCGCGTTGCAATTGCACGCCTTGTGGTCCTTGTCCGCTCAAATCCAGGGCGGGTGAATAATGGCAACTGGCACATAATACGGGGGTCGCGTCGATTAATGTCGTGGAAAATTTTTGGTCGTGTAATAGCAGCACGTTTTGTTTGCTTTGAACGTCTAAATCCGCCGTCGTTGACCATTGGACGCTGGGATCATCCGCTGCACGTTGTCCGCTGGCGTGGCAGTTTTGGCAATCGGTTTCTTGTGACACGGGCACGACAATATCGGTATAGGCCAGTTGCTCACCAGTTTGTTGATCATGCGCACTGATACGCAACATGGGGTAAGGATTGCGGCGACTGGTATCGTCCAATGGTGTGATGGGAATCCCTTCTGCGCTAAACCAAGCCCGTGAGGTGTCATAAGTAAACGCCTGTGCACCAGGAGCTGTTGGATGATCGGAGGGCATGTATAAACCCTTTAAGCCTGCACCCACAGGCAAATCGACCCCAAATAATGCTTGAGCGTATTGCCAGAAATCAGTTTTACCGATGCTGCTGCTGTTGGTTGAACCCGCTGGATCAGTGACGGCGGAATAGCGCACTTCCACTTGACTCGCGTTCAATTTTTCAGGCTGACGTCCTTGACGGATGACTTGTGCATTAACGACGTTATAAGGCGGCAAGATAGAAAACACGGAATATTCTCTATCCATGCAGTGCATTCCTAAGTCATTGAAAGCCAATATCTTAACGTTATTACTGCTAGTGCCTGTGGTGGTATTGTTGGGATCGGTGACGGTATTGTTGTTGTCGTTGGTGCCGCCGTCGGTATCTCCGTCGGTATCTCCGTCGGTATCTCCGTCGGTGTCTCCGTCGCTATCCCCGTCGCTATCTCCGTCGGTGTCTCCGTTGGTATCTCCGTCGGCGTCTCTGTCGCTATCTCCGTCAGTATCTCTGTCGGTGTCCTCGGTTTCCCCTGATGTTGTGCCGTCATTAACAATAGAGTCATTATCAGTATCGTTACTGGTCGAACCGCCCCCTCCACCGCCGCAGGCGCTTAAGCCCAATATCAATATCAATCCTAAATATCGGAAATACGCAGTATTCATGTTGCCTCCCCCAGACCCCGTCTGTGATTTTTGATGGAAATATTACAGTTTAGACAGGTCACCTTAAATGAGCCTTAAGGCAGGAGGGGTCATGTAGGCTAAGCCAAATGAAAATGCTTTGTTGGAGAGGTTTTTACCCACCCGACATGAGTCATAAAAAAAAGGGACACCGTTGTTCAACGGTGTCCCTTTTTTATCAGCACAACGTGTCTCGCATCGTTTAAGAGGTGTTCACGGGCTTCCTTGCCCTTAGAACTTCTTAAGTGGGCGCGAGACGCTATTCTGGTGCCCCGACACGTC
>JADGEH010000141.1 GCA_016744475.1 Thiotrichales bacterium
TGAATGGATGACGTAAAAACTGAATGACATTGACCGTATTTAAGCCATCACCTTTATCATAAGGTTTTAAAATGAATTCTTTTGTTAAATAGTGGATGATACCGTAATAGGTGTGTCGCTCTTTTTGATGAAGCACGGGAATGGGTATTGGCTCCCCTTTGCGTCCCCAAACATCACCCCACAACAGATGACAGTCATCTTCAATTAAAACAACGAGTTCCCCTGATTTTATGGTCTCGGAATTATCTTCCCATTTTTTTTAATGTCTTCACGTTTCTTAATGACAGCCTCTTCGTCTCTTTTCGGGTTTACTTTTTCTGTTTTTTCCCCACTCATCCCCGCTTCATGTAGCCGTTTATGGTAAGAACTTAATGATGAATCAGTGATGCCATATTGTGTTTTTATATAATGATGAATACTTCTCCGATCTTCATCAGTAAAATATCCTTCACTGCCTATGTATCCCAATAGTCAACCTTCTGCACCTTGTTCACGATAGACTCGATTCCACTTCGTGACAACATCAACACCTACGTTGAGAACATGGCTCATCATGTCTCTATTTGAACCCGACAAAAACATCTTTATAGACATAGCACGTTTAATGTCACGAGGGTCACCCTCATTGATTAAGTCATCAAGCGTCATTCTTTAATCCCATGTAAGAATAAATGTAATATATATTATAATCGTTTTTTAGTTTTAAGTGGTCGTATATTTGAAGAATTATCTCTATAAGAGCCGAATGAAGCGAGAGTTTCACGTTCGGTTCTGTGAGAGCCTCAAGGGGCAGTGCCTTGGGGCTACTCGACCTGGGCTACTGGGCTTATTCTGCATGGGCATCAGATTGTTTAGCCTTTTCAATTAAACGCAAGCCGCCTTTTCCAACGACCGCTTGCATGGCTTCACGGCTGAGTTTGGCATTGATACAGGCAGTGTGCCAGTGCTCAAAGTATATCCAAAGATATTCGGGTTTTCTTTTCAGTCGTCCTTCATTTAAGCCTGCCATTAAACCCAATAAAAAACTTACTATAAAATAAATAAAAATAATTAAATATTGAAATGCAATGGCAAACCATAAAGGAAATACATCAGATAATGCTTTTATAACACTAGTTTCTTCAAATGCAGAACTATCTGGAAACAGATATGTAAAATAAAATATACTTGCGATTCCACCTACAATAAAAAATACATATTCAAATTTAGGTGATATAACACCAGTCACTATAGCCGCTAATGGAAATGTAGTAAAAACTGTAATTAAAAATACAATCATTGAAGATATGATGAAGATAGGTAACCCAATTAATGCGCCCGCAAAAAAACTTGAAGCTAAAAGTGATATTATAATGAATAATACAGCATCTGTTGTATGGGGTATCTTCAATATTTCCTCGTTAAAATTAAGTGCTATTTTATTTAAAATAGATGTTGAGACTTTTATCATAAAATTACGCATTTTATATAAAAAATCATTTTCACTAAAAATAAATTTAAACAAGATTAAAGTTTTTTCTTTGTCAGTTTTGTTGTTTTTGAATTGACTAAGCCACTCCGCTGAAAAAATCAAACTCTCCTCTTGTTCTACAATAGCCGCATGTTTTAATTTCAATTGATGAACTAAAGATTCCGCACTCAATCTTTCCACTTCTAATAATTCATCTTTCACCCAAAACTGCGCAAACACTTTCCCCGCGAGAAATTCCATAAAAGACTTATGCCCAAATTTGAAACTCCCATTGCGGCTGGTGTCTGATTCTAATAAACCACAAGTGCGCACATCGTTTTTGATGCCGTCCAAGGCTTTGTCATAGCCTTCTTTAGCGTCTTGCAAACGCAGGCGCAAAGGCTGGCGGCTTTTGCCCGCTAACACATGGCCTTGTTGCGAAACACAGTCTGGAATGCTGTTGACCAGTTGCGCCGCCAATTGATCAAGCTGTTGGTGGGTGATTTGATTGGGTAGTTTATTGACCAACATGTACACCGCCACGCCTGCCATGAAGTATTCGCGCTCGGCGGGGTTAAGCTGCATGTATTGTGAGGGTTGGTCTTTGGCGGCTTGGCGTTCGAGGGTGTGACGCACGAATTCGTCCATCACCAGTGCGGAGTTGATGCGGTGTTGTTGCTCGGACAATTTTTCACGTTGCCACAAAAAGCTGACAATGCGCAGCATGGAAGGCCGCGCCACCACTTCATGAAATTTCACATTGTGCTGCGCCAGTGCAAGAATTTCTTCGCGGGTTTGCTGGGTTTCGCTGCGTAGCGCCTGTGCCATTTGTGTGCTGTCAAACGCGGCTAACCACACGGCTTGGCAATAGGGGCGTTCGAGGCTGCGTTCTTGGATGCCTAAAGCCCGTTTGAGTTCTTCGTCGTCTAAAAAGAAGTTGGGACGACCTGTGATGAGGATTTTTGCGTGGCGATAGCAAAGTGACCACAGCACTTGGAAATGCCGCAACCGCGCTTCGCTGTCCCCTGCTAAATCCACTTCGTCAAAGCCTTCAAAAATCAGCAATAAGCGCCCTGCCATCAGCAGTTTCATTAAGGCGCGGGTGTCGATGCCAAAGCGTCCTGCCCAAGTAGACAGTAATTCGTCGGGTTGTAAATTGCGCGGACTTTTGCCGCGCAAGGTGAGCAAAATCGGGATGCGCACGCGGGTATCGCCTGCCAGGATGTGCTGCATGAGTTGGTAGCTGTACATCAAGGACAAAGTGCTTTTGCCTTGTCCGTAATCGCCTAGCAAGGCCATTTGTCGCAGGCTGGATTCCTTCAGCCAGTCGTCTATAAAATTTTCAATATTGGGTTGCGCTTCGCCTTTTTTCTCTAAGCGGTAACGCGACACGGTGTAGATGTCTTGAAGGCAGAGTTCGGTGTCTTGCAGTGTGTTTTGTTCGACTTGCTGGCTAATATGGCGAAAGTAGTCGCCAAAATGGATTAAACCATCCAGCAACGCGGATTCGCTGACCAGCCAAGCCGTGCCATTGTGCCATTTTGGCTCATTCACGCTACCGTCTTGAATGGCGATGACGTACAGCACGCTTTGTTGCCAATCTTGTCCTTGTTTCACTCGTTCAATGTAGGCGGTCAAGTCGGCAAAACGGTTGTTGGCTTCGGCTTGATGTTGCCAAGCTGCCAGCACTATGCGCTCGCCTGTGCCTTGGTGTGTGCCTATCCAACAAGCCGCTTCGTCGTGCCAAGCATCAGGCTCAAAGCGGTAATCTTTGCGCGATAATTCCACCAAATCCCGCGCTTGCTCGCGCCAAGCTAAATCCGCCACCGCACCTTCCAGCATGGTGTGTTTGTCTGCGTCGGATTCTTGGTAAAGCTCGATGCGTTGGAGGCGGGATACATGTTTGAAGAGCAAGATACTTTCGACGAAAGGATTATCGCTAGCCCCCGCTTGTTCGCGTTGGTATTGCGCTTGGCTTTTTTGCCCGTCCCAGTGTTTGTAAATATTCCACAATAACCACAGCAAGCCTGCCCAAACAATCAGAGTGAGAATCAGTTGTTCGGTATTGAGTGGTGATATTTCGGAAGGGGGTAAGCCCAGAAAAGTTTTGACAACGCCCATGACCGCTGCCCACGGAGTTTGTTGAGTTAATACAGCCATGAGCACAAATAGACTCAAAAACAGGGATGCGTTGAGCACTGCAAAAGCGAAATATTCGCGGGTGTGGGTGTGTTTTTTCCAGTACACATACACGCCAAACAGCGCGACCGCTGCCAGCAGGACGAAAAAGGTGATTAAAACGGTAGCCAGCTCGAACATGCGATTCTCCTCGTGAGCGTTTGTTTAGGGATGGTTTTTTACCACATATAAAGATAGCTTTTGGCTAGACACCATAAAACAGGTAGGTATATCTACCGCGCTGAACTGACTTTAATCAAACTCCTTCCTCCGCCTTGGCGTAGCACGCGCACTTGCGTGCCTAGACGCTCTTGCAGGGCTTCCACATGAGAAATCACCCCCACCAGTTTGCCGCTGGCTCGCAGGTTTTCTAAAGTATCTACCGCCATATCCAAGGTTTGGCTGTCTAAGGTGCCAAAGCCTTCATCAATGAATAAGGAGTGAATGTCTGCATTTTTGGCAGCTAAATCCGATAAACCTAAAGCCAGGGCTAAACTGGTGAGAAAGCGCTCGCCACCGGATAGAGTGTTCATGGAGCGTAAATTATCTGCTTGATAAGTATCAATAATGTCGAGTTCTAGGGCGTGTTGACTGAGTGCTTGTGATTGGCGAATGCGGTAGCGTGGATTTAAGGTGTGTAAATGTTGATTGGCTAATTGTACCAAGCGCTCCAGCGTCAGGCTTTGTGCAAAAGTTTGAAATTTATCGCCTTTTTGCGAGCCGATTAAATCATTCAAATCAGACCAGGTGAGCAGCACACGCTGTTGTTGCTCGATTTTCTGGGTTTGCAGCGCTTGTGATTGGCGCAGCTCTGCATCATCCGCCAAGCGGGTTTCTAGGCTGCCGATGTATTGCGCGGCTTCGGTGTGCTGGGTGCTGGTGTGTGCTAATTGCTGCTCTAACGTTTCCAGACTGGCGATGGCATGTAGCTGTTGATGCCATTGTTTTAAGACTTTGCGCGTGTCACTTTGGGATTGAGCCAGTTGCACTTGGCGCGTTTCGAGGTCTTTTTGCTGGGCTTTCCAAGCCGTCCATTGCGAGTGATCCACATGCATACAACGCACATGGGCTAGATTCGCAAAACCTTGTTGCAGTGCTTGTTGATGGAGTTGTTTTTGTGCTTGGTGCAGATGTTTCAGTTGTTGTAATGAGTCGGTTTGTTGCTGTTTAAACTGTTCGGCGACATGTTCAAGTTGTTGCTGGCTGGCTTGAGCGGCTTGTTGGGCTTGTTGTTGTTGTTGATAGGCGCTGTCTATGGCTTGTTGTAAGCGTTTTTGTGCCACTTGCGGATCAGCCTCGCCAAATATCGCTACGCGGGTTTGCAGGGTATCCGCATAGTTTTTTTCCTGCGCTTGTAGCGCCGCGTTGGTGTCGTGTGAGGCTTGTTTGGCGTGTTGTTGTTGTGATTCTAATCTGGCGTGCTCGGTTTTGAGTTCTTGTAGTTGTTTTTGCAGACTTTGTTGCTGTTCTTGTTGCTGTTGCCAAGTCTTCCAGCGTTGTTGCAAGGTGTGAAGCCATTGGGGCGAATCCAAATCGAGCGCATAGGCTTGCAAGCGCTGCTCAAGTTGGTCGTGATGCTGTTTAAGCTGTTGTTGTGAAACGGCTTGCTGGGCGTGCAGGTCTTGTTGTTTGTCTTGTTGCGCTTGGATTTGAATCGCTAATCGGTGTAAATCAGCTTGCAGGGTTTGGCGTTTTTCGTCTAAGGCACGTTGTTGTTCGGCGTGTTGTTGGCGTTGCCGCTCTAGGACTTTGGCTTGTTGAAGACGCTGTTGTAAGGCTTCGCCTTGCTGTTCGATGCTACGCAGCGCATCAGATAAGGCTTCAGAGGCTTCGATTTTAAATGACAGGGTATCTTCGGTGGCTGCGTCAAAACGCGCTTGCGCTTGTGCTCGCTGATCTTGTGCTTGTTGCTGTTGCGCTTGCCACCGAGCCTGCTGACGCTGTTGTTTAGCCAACTGTTCAGACTGTTCTTCAATCTGTTGTCGCACCTGCTTGAGCGCCTGTTCTTGGGCTTTTACCTCGGCCTGTGCGTCGTCGGTGTGGTGTGCTTGCTCATGATCAACCCAAGGATGCTCTGTGGAACCGCATAAGGGGCAGGCTTCATCGGCTTGTAGTGTCGCACGGTGTTGTTCTAGGCTTTGGATACGCTGAGCTTGTTGATAAATAGTGCGGGATTTTTCCAGCACATGTTCAGTCTGTTGTGCGCTGTGTTTGTGTTGTTCTAAAGCCTGAGTGTGTTGCGCGATGTCTTGTTCCAAGGCTGTTAATTCAGACGATAAATTATGCAGTTGCGTTTCAGCCTGTAGCCAAGTCTGGCTGGCCTCTTTGAGTTTTTCTAAGCGTTGTGATTGTTGTTTAAGCGCGTCTAATTGTTTTTCTAATTCATCCCGACTGCTGTGGTCTAGCACAGTCTGCTCCGCCTGCTGCAATGCCTGTGCAGCTTCGTCGGCGGCGTGTTGTTCGGTGTGCAATACGTCCAGAGCGTGTTGCTGTGTATGTTGCTGAGCCTGCTGTTGTTCTATAGCGAGCGTTAAGGTGTGGGCTTGAGCGTTGAGTGCTTGCTGCTGCGCGAGTTGTTGCTCAAAACTAGGCCAATGTTCTTCTAACCAGGGCATATCCTGCGCTAATTGTTGCTCTACTTGATGGGCACTTAACCAAGTTTGAACCTCTGTGGCTTGTTGGCGCAATTGGTCGGTTTCTATGCGAGTGCCCGCCAAATACTTTTCTACACGCTGACATTCTTGTTCAGCCTGCTGGCGTTTGATACGCGCTTGTTCTAGTGCTGCCTGTTGGCTGAACAGTGTTTGATCCAGTGCGATGGCGTCATGAATCAGCGGTGTCTGTTCCGCTTGCTGCGCACGAACCTGTTGAAGCTGGGTGTGCGCCTTGGATAAGACTTGAGTGGTCAAAGGATGCTGGGCTTGTTGTTGGAGGTATTCCGCTTGTGTGGCGTGTAGGCGATGTTGCAAGCTGTGCCAAAGAGCGCGTTTATCATCCAGCCGTTGTAAACCCGCTTGCAAGATGTCCGCTTGCTCATGCCAGTACAGCGCTTGTTGAGGTGCGGAAAAAGCGTCCAATGCGGTGCTGAGGCTGTGCTCTTCTTGCATGAGCGCCTGCCAACGTTGCTGTTGTTGACTGTAGTGCTGATGCCATTGCCATTGCGCATTTAAGATTTTTTGCTGCTCCAGCAGTGCTTCGACTTGCTGTTTTAACTGCGCTAATTGATCTTGGTAATCTTGTTTTTGTTCAGCACTGAGCAATCGTTCTGGATCAATTTCTCGGCTCAAATCATCCAGTGTTTGTTTTTCTTGTTTATAGCGTGCAAACGCAGCTTCGGACAAGCGGCGATAAATATCGGTTCCAGTGATTTTTTCCAAAATATCGGCGCGGTCATTTTTTTTCGAGTCCAGAAATTTGGCGAAATGGCCTTGTGCCAGCAACACAGAACGGGTGAATTGTTCAAAATCCAAATGCAGCAATTCATTAATATGAGCATCTACTTCGCGCACTTTTTCAGCCAGGATTTCGTTATCCAGCGTCGCCAGTTCGCGTTTAACGCCTTGTAATTTCCCATCCGCTTTTTTACGTGCGCGATAAACCGACCAGCGTGCGCGGTAGCTGCGATCTTTCACTTGAAATTCAATTTCCGCATAGCTTTCTGCCGCACCAAAGCTCATAAGTTCGTGGGGATCGCAATCACGCGCCACACGCCCAAAAAGCGCCAACGTCATGGCATCCAGCAACGTGGTTTTGCCCGCACCTGTTTCTCCGGTAATGGCAAACAGGCCGGATTCAGTAAACGGCGGTGCGGCAAAATTGATGCTGTGCGCACCATATAAAGAATTGAGATTAAGTAGAGAGAGTTTGAGAATTTTCATGATCCACGCATTATAGCCTTCAAGTGCCCATTAAGTGCTGTATGAGATCGATTGTTCTACTCAAATTTAAACCCTTAAAGACCACACAAACGGCGCAAGAGAACGCCTGCGTTTGAAGATAGAGTCATTATAAATCACTGGTATGCGAGGGATAATGCCGCTCCTTTTTAGACTTTGGGCGGGTGTTTAAAATGAACCACCCGTGTAGTAATTGCCGTTTCCCCAGAGTATATGAGATAATGCTTATGTACTGGGCGCTCTAATCAATTCTTATATCAATAGATGTTGCACTGCATCAACTAGACGATTTAAGCATGACGACTTTAGAGAGGCTCTCACTTTCTCACCACAAGATGACAGAGGTCTACAATGGATAAAACCTACTACGATGCCGTATCTAAAATGGAAGACATGAATGTTGATAGTGACTATCGACTGGGCTGGATGGGGGGCTATTTAGAGAACCCAGCACGCGAAGAACAGCGTGTGACTGAATCTTATGAAGCCGGTTATGAAGATGGTCAAAATAAAAATACTGGTAGCTTTGATAACTGGAAAAAATAATCCAGGCTGATGTTTAAGGCTTTGTTGATATTTGGAAATGGTGTGGAAGCATCTTATTCCAGGTCAACAAAGCCCAGTCAACAGTCATAAAAACCTAATACAAATGCTTGTTATTGGATACACTAAGCACTCTACTTAGTCCTGAATAACAGGCATTTTTTTTGGAGGAAGGAGATACTCATGTCAGATGTATTAATGTATTCCACACGGATTTGTCCATATTGTGTACGGGCAGAGCAGTTATTACAGCACAAGGGCGTGACAGTGCAAAAAATCTTAGTCGATCATCATCCAGAACGTATGGAAGAAATGATTGAGATTACCGGGCGGCGCACTGTACCGCAGATTTTTATTGGCGACACTCATGTGGGCGGATACGATGATTTAGCCGCATTAGAAATGGCAGGGCAATTAGAACCGATGTTAGGACAGACGGCTGAAACGATCTAAAAGTAGGCATTTTCATCACTTTTCTCACATAAAGCCATAGCATTCTGCGCAGCAATGTGGGGTAAGTGTGGTTTTTCAGCTACACCTTGTTGCAATCAAATACAAAAAATATAGACGCATCTCACAGCTTACTGCTAGAATACGGTATTAAAGCTGGGTTGTGATCACGTAGATGTGGCTAGCTCAAGTCATAATGTGTAGCTGTCCCTACACATTTATCCATCGATTTTTTAACTTTATTTACAGGAAGGAATAGATCCATGTTCAAGCGTACTCGTCATCATCTTCTGATGGGCTTGGCGGCCAGCGCGGTGTTGACTGTTTCTGCACCCATTTGGTCTGCTGAAAGAACCCCTGGTTGGTTAGTTGATAGTTCTGGCAACCCAGTTGTATCCAGTTCTAAAGAATGTGTCAAAACCTTGTCATCTGGCCAAACCAGTGCTAAATGCGGCGATGTTTTTGATTCAGACGGCGATGGTGTCAGCAATGACAAAGACAAATGCCCTGATACCCCTAAAGGTGTGAAAGTGGATACTAATGGTTGTCCATTAGACAGCGATAAAGACGGCGTTGCTGATTTCCAAGATAAATGTCCTAGCAACACCCCGGCAGAAGTTGCCGCAGGCGTTGATGCATCAGGTTGCCCTATCGATAGCGATGGTGACGGCGTAGCGGATTACCGCGATAAATGCCCAGGCACCCCAGCAGGCACCGCAGTTGATTTAGATGGTTGCCCTCCAATCAACAGGGTTATTGAAACAAGGGTTACTGAAGATTTAGTCTCCTTTGATTTTGATAAGATTATTATCAAACCAGCGGGTCAAAAAGTATTGGATAAACTGGTGAACTTCCTCACCAGCGGTACTTATACTATTGGTAGCATGAGCTTAATTGGTCACACAGATAGCATTGGTGCAACAAGCTATAACCAAGGTTTATCGGTTAAACGTGCTCAAGCAGTGGCTAACTACCTCAGCAGCCAAGGTGTGAAAGTAGACATGGCAGTATCTGGTAAAGGTGAATCTGCACCAATTGCCAGCAATGCTACTCGTGCCGGTCGTTCTCAAAACCGTCGTGTAGATATTACTATTAGAGCCAGCGGTCCTAAAAAGTAAGCTCAAACGCGATTAATCTGTTATAAAAAAGCGCCATCCTGTTTCAGGATGGCGCTTTTTTTATGTCATTATCCATAAGAAGCGGTCTACACGCGCAATCCCATGCGTATCAACCACACACTGCTGGTTGCCCACTTCGTATTAAATACAACGTTGCATTATTACCACAAAAATGTCACCTTCCACTAAAATCAAAAAGCTGAAATAATATCCAACGATTTTTCATAAAATACATTTCTGATTTTTAAGAGCACTAAATTGATGCTGAAATACAAAAAACTGTATTATTTTTTGTTTCAAATTCGCTGTCATGTTAATCTTCCCTCCCTTCTACACGCGCCCGTAGCTCAGTTGGATAGAGCGTTGGCCTCCGGAGCCAAAGGTCGGACGTTCAAATCGTCTCGGGCGCACCAGTTTTTAAGCACTTATCTTATTTCCCTTCATCAGTTTCTCCTTCCTGTAGCGATTTTGTAGCGGTCATTTTTCGATTGACGGCTGCTTTGATATTGTCTGTTTGCAAATGTGCATAGCGTTCTGTGCTTTTGATGCTGCTATGTCCTAACAATTCTTTGATGACATATAAGCTCTCGCCCGCCATCGCCATGTGTGAAGCAGCATCATGACGTTGGTCATGGATGCGAAAATGAGGCAAGCCTGCTTTTTTTCGGGCAGTGTCAAAGCTATGTTTAACATCTTTGATGTGTTGGCCACTTTTGTTGGTGAAAACGTGAGAATGGAATATCTGATGTTTTTCTCGGTACTGTTTGAGTGCCTGGAAAGCATTTTGAGCCAGTGTATTTAATGGGATCATACGTGGCTGGTCTGTCTTGGTGCTGCCTGTGGGCAAGTATACCCAGCCTTTTTTCAGGTCTACTCTGTCCCAAGTAAGTTGGCGCACGAGTATTTTGCGCAGCTGCTTCAAGAAGCTGTAGACGTTGTTCTGAGGTGAGCCACACAACACGACCAGGAGGTTCTTTGAGTTTGGTATTTTCTATTGGATTGCTAAATTGCCAACCAAATTTTTTATTATTATATTTGATCGCACTAGATAGAAGGTCACACTCTTTATTGGTGGTGAAATGACTTGCACCTTTATTAGACTTGCCTAACCCACAAACTATTGAATTACAAATTAATTTTTAAGTTTAAATAGTCCGGCGGCAAGGCGAATAATAGTATCCTTAATGAAATCCGACTTGTTTCTTAAACGATTAACCAGAATTTGAAATCGCTTCATTCCGCCAATGGCATTTTTAACATGAACTCGCTTTTTACTGATCACTTTATTCTCTTTCGCTGCGAGACAGGGAGAGGCGCAGCCGGGGTCGAGTAGCCCGCGACAAGGCGTCATTTTGGACGGTGGCGCCAGCGATGCGAAGGTCTTTCATTCGCATCGCTGGGGTGGCCAAGACAAAATGTATTCGCCGTATAGTCATGGGGGAAGGAAGTACCGTAGCAGCGCAGTGCGAAGGTGACTGGGTGATACCGGACGTGTCGGGGC
>JADGEH010000142.1 GCA_016744475.1 Thiotrichales bacterium
GCAAGATTACATCAGTTGTTAAGACTGCCAGTCCTTGAAGGACTGGCAGTCTTGGGTTTGGCTATATCGCAAGCCTATAAATGATGTACTTTAGCTATATAGCGAAATGATCTCAATGATACGACTCAAACCATCCGCTTTAAAAGGCAACGCAAACGGTACAAAAGGCGCTAGAGACGCAAAGAACGCCAGCGTTTCCAAACGATGTTTCACTCGTTCCCATGCGCCGAGACTGTAAAAGAACCCCCAAAATTGGCATTTTTTGCTTCGTAAGCTGTTGATTTTACGTTGTTCAAAATCCAAAAAATGAGGTTCTTTTACAGGCTCGCCTTGCGTGGGAACCAGGGATGCAATCACAAATCATCTCCCCAACAACGTCGCCCATTTTTTCTCTAAACGTGCCACGGAGACGGGGTGTGCGGTGCGTAACTCTTGTGCAAATAAAGACACGCGCAGTTCTTCTAACAACCAGCGAAAGCTTTTAAATTCTGGAGCGAGTTCTTCTTCGGCTTGTTGATAACGCTCTAAATAGGCTTCCCACAATGTCGTGATTTCAGCTTCTCTTTGTGCATCACGCGAAGGCGATTGTGCCATGCGCTCTAAACGTTTCTCGATGGCTTTTAAATAACGCGGGAAATGTTGTAAAGCATCGACTGGCGTGTCGCGCAGAAAACCCGGATAAATCAAATGATCGAGATGCGCTCGAATATCACGCAGCACATATAAGTTTTCTAATGTGGAACCCGGTTCAAGTTGAGTGCTGACGCGGTGATAGACTTCTAACACCTGTTCTAGTATTTGCGCTTGTTTTTGCGTGTCTTGAAATAAACGTTGTTTAATGTCTTCTAAACGTGCATCAAATTCAGCACGACGGCGTGGCACAGGATTAAATAACAGCGCATTGTCTAAAGCCATCCATAACACGTCTTCTTTTAACTCAGAGCAAGGCGCGACGGGCATGTATTGCAAACACATGGTTTGTGTCACGGGCATTTTCTTAATGACTTGCTTAAAAGTCGTCGCCAGCATCAGCAAGGCCAAACGGCGTAAACCTGCGCGGTGTTTGCGTTCGGCTTGCTGCGGATTATCGAACAATTGCAACGCCACTTCTTGCTGACAATCGACCAAGGCGGGGTACGCCAGCAGCGTCACGCCACGGCTATCGAGCTTGATGTCGTCGGGCATGTCGCCGAAATCCCAGCGCGTAATGTGGGCACGTTCCCAAGAGTCCTTGGGCAGGCGTTTGAATTGCGCGTGGCTTTGTTCGCGCCATTGTTCCTGCAAATGCGTCAAACTGCGGCTGGCATCCAGCACTTCGCCGCGTTCATCTAACAAGCGGAAATTCATGAATAAATGCGCGGACAAGCTGTCGAGTTGCCAAGCGTCTTGCGCAATCGGCGTGCCTGTGCGGCGGAACAAATAATCTGCCAATGCCCGCGACAGCGCGTTTTTCGGCGGTGCCACGCGATATTTGTAGGCGGGTTGAGCGCTGTCCGTTGGTACCGTCGCTGGCGAAGTGGCAGGGCTAGGGGCAGACGTTGGATGTTGTTTGGGCGCAGGGGCTGGTGGTTCAGCCACAGCTTTGAATAAATCGCCCAAGGCTTTTAAATCATTGACGGCTTGTTTCTTAGGCTTGGCTGATGGCGGCTGACGCGCAGGGGGCGTGTCGCTGTGGAGGTCGGGAGACACCGAGTCCGCGTGTTCTTCAGTGCCCAACGAGAGGGTTTTAAAGTCATCCAAGGCTTGTCGTGCATCCTTGGCAAAATCAGGAATCGGCACAAAATGTTTGCGGATGGATTTGGGCAAACTGCGCAACAATCCGGTGATTTTTTCTTCTAATAAGCCCGGTACCAGCCATTCAAAGGCGGCAGGCGATAACTGATTCACCGCTTCCACCGGAATGTCCACGCTCACGCCGTCATCATCGGCATTGGGATCAAAATGATAATGCAGCGGCAGGTCTAAATTATTCACCAATAAAGCGGGCGGAAAAGCCTGTTCGGTCAGTTCTTCCGCTTCTCTATCCATCAAATAATCGCGTTCTAAATGCAGCAGGGTGTCATCTTGACGGGCTTGTTTTTTATACCATTTTTCAAACTGCGCACCGTTATAAATGCCTTCGGGAACTAAACTGTCGTAAAACTTAAAAATCCGCTCATCATCCACTAAAATGTCGTGTTTACGCGCTTTATGCTCTAAGTTTTCAATCTCATCTAGCAAGGTTTTATTGTGCTGAAAAAATTTCAAATGCGTATGAAACACGCCATTGACCAAGGCTTCGCGGATGAAAATCTCGCGGGATTCAACCGGAAATAACGGCCCGTAATTGATTTTGCGCTTGCCGATCACGGTCAAGCCATACACGGTGACGCGCTCAAACGCCGCGACTTGAGCGCGTTTTTTCTCCCAATGTGGCTCAAAATATTGGCGGCGGCACAAATCCCCTGCGGCTTGCTCAACCCATTCAGGCTCTATTTTCGCCACACAACGCGCATACAAGCGCGTGGTGTCCACCAGTTCTGAGGCCATGATCCATTTGGGTTTCTTCTTAAATAGCCCGGAGCCTGGAAAAATGTGCCATTTAATGCCGCGAGCACCAAGATATTGGCTGTCTTCATCTAAAGTGGCGATGTTGCTGAGCAATCCCGTCAGCAATGCGCGGTGGATGCCTTCATAGTTCTCTTTGTTTTCTTTTTCAGCAGCTTGCAGGTTTTTTTCAAGCGGTTCTGGGTGTGTTACACGGGTGCTCACCTCCCAGCCCATTTCTCGTACCTGGGCAAACAACTGCTGATGAACATCCGACCACTCGCGCAGCCGCAAATACGACAAAAAATGCGCCTGACACAGCTTGCGTAATTTGCTGTTAGACAAATGCCGCGCGTTTTCGTGATAAAAATCCCACAACTTCAAAAAGCTCAAAAAATCCGAGCGCTCATCTTTGAAAATATCCTGCGCTTGATCAGCCGCTTGTTGTGCTTCCAGTGGACGTTCTCGCGGGTCTTGCACGCTGAGCGCCGCCGCAATAATCAGCACTTCAGCCACACAGCCAAAATCTTTCGCCGCCAAAATCATCCGTCCGATGCGCGGATCAATGGGCAATTTAGCCAATTGCCGACCCAAAGGATTCAAGCTGCGTATGCCGTTGCGTGTGTGAATCGCGCCGAGTTCTTCTAACTGCTTAAACCCATCGTTCATCGCTTTGCGTTCAGGCGGTTCCAAAAACGGAAACTGCTCCACATCCTTAATGCGCAAATCCAACATGCGCAAAATCACCGCAGACAAGGAGGTGCGCAGCAGCTCCGGCAAGGTAAATTCAGTACGGCTGGCGTAATCATCAGGACTGTACAAACGAATGCACAAGCCAGGTGCGATACGTCCGCAACGGCCTTTACGCTGATCCGCACTGGCTTGCGAGATTTTCTCAATTTGCAGCCGCTGCACCTTGCTGCGCGTGCTGTAGCGACTAATCCGCGCCAGCCCCGGATCAATCACCGCACGAATACGCGGCACCGTCAGCGAGGTCTCCGCCACATTCGTAGCCAGCACAATGCGGCGATTTTTACCCGGTTTAAACACCCTATCCTGCTCGCTGGCAGACAATCGCGCATACAGCGGCAACACCTCAGTATGCGGCGGATGATGCTTGCGCAGCGCTTCAGCGGTTTCGCGGATGTCGCGCTCACCGCTGAGAAAAATCAAAATATCGCCGTCATAAGGCGAACGCGCAATGGTGTCCGTGGCCTCCAAAATACCCTGCTGCAAATCCCGCGAATCCGCCTCATCCGCATCGCTTAACGGCTGATACTGCACCTCCACCGGATAAGCCCGCCCCGACACCTCAACCACCGGGGCATTATCAAAATGCTCAGAAAAGCGTGCCGTATCAATCGTCGCTGAAGTAATAATCAGCTTTAAATCCCGACGTTTAGGCAACAACTGCTTCAAATAACCGAGCAGAAAATCAATGTTTAAACTGCGCTCGTGCGCCTCGTCGATAATCAGCGTGTCGTAGGCATTCAGAAAGGGATCGTTTTGCGTTTCTGCCAGCAAAATACCGTCGGTCATCAACTTGATATAAGCATCAGGATGCGTGCGATCTTGAAAGCGCACCTGAAACCCCACCGCGTGTCCCACTTCCGTGTTTAGCTCCCCCGCCACCCGATTAGCGATAGAACGTGCGGCAATACGGCGCGGTTGTGTACAACCAATCAACCCCGCTTCACCGCGTCCGGCTAACAAGCAGATTTTCGGCAATTGCGTAGTTTTGCCCGAACCCGTCTCCCCCGCGACCACCACCACTTGATGCTCTCGAATCGTTTGCGCGATCACCTCGCGCTGCATGGATACGGGCAATTCTTCAGGAAATTCCGGTTGCGGACATTGGCGCTTGCGCTGCTGGCGGCGCTCACGAGAGGCTTGAATATCCGCCTGCAATGGCTCCAATGCGGGCTGAATATCCGCCGCATTTTTACGCTTGAGATTTTGCAAGCGGCGATAAAACGGATAAAAATCCGCTCGCATGATGTGTTTGAGTTGACGGGACAGGCTTTCGACTTTGATGGACATGTTTGATAGCTAGTTGACAAAAGAAGGGATTTTAACAGTTCGGCTGGGGGAAGAGGGGCTTGTTTGCATTCGCTGCGGGACAGGGAGAGGTCACCGAGTTCGAGTAATCTCGACAAGCCATCATTGTGGATGGTGGCGCTGTCTCTGCGAAGGTGACAGGGAGACAGCGGACGTGTCGGGGGAAAAGGCCATTTTCAGCTCGTAAGTGATTGATTATTCATCGTCAAATACGGCAAAATTAACGTTCTTTTACAGTGTGGTAGGTTGGTCTGACGAAGGAAGCCCAACATGTGCAATGCCGCATTTGTTGGGCTTCGCAAAAAGATGCTCAGCCCAATCTACGACCCTCAGAAAATATTAGGGAACAAGGGTTTCCACAATCTGCTTGACGATGCCGACTGCGGCGGGTGTCACGCCTGCGAGCGCCTTGGCGGCTTCGGTTAAACCCTTGGCGCTGATGCTGAGCATGGATTTATTGCCGCTCTTGGCAGCGTTGACGGTTTGCTCAGTCATGGCGGTGACGGTTTCGACTTCCTCGGCTTTGTCAGCGGGGACTTGTTGCAATGCCTCGGTCAGTTGCTTGAGCAAGTCTTCGAGTTTGGCTTTTTCTTCTGCGTCAGTGTTGGGCAATGCGCCGATGGTTTGGGTGACGTTCTCTAGGCGGGATTTGATGTTGATATGAGAACCTGTGATGGTTGCGCCTGAGAAATCAATCTTATCGCCTTGCTGCATATCGCCAGCGACATTGTGCTGAGTGCCTACTTTTTGTCCGCGTTGATCGAATGTGCTCATAATATTTTGCTCCGTATTAATATTGGTAAAGGGGCGTTCTGCCTGAGTGCGAATAATTTGCATTAAATCGGTGTTTTGATTTTTGTATGCACCAATCACTTCGTCTTTAGCTTCCAGCTTTGCTTTGTACTGGGTTTCTAATATAGCCAGTTGATATTCATAGTCTTGGCGGAATTGTTCGTGGATGGCGGCTTTGTCTATTTCTGGCGGCACATTGAGGCGCACCACAAAGGTATTATCGCCTTTGTTTTCGATACTTTGCACCTCTATTTCCTCGCCGCTATCGCCTGCTGCTACTTTGAGATTGTTTAAGGAAATCAGGAAGGCTTTCCAATCCACGCCTTCACGGAAAATCAGGTCTACCGTGTCCAGCACTTCTTGGAAGAACTTAGTAAATTCTCCCGATGCAAAATTGCCACTGGCGGGGCGGCGTTCTTGTTGGTTTTGTAGTAGATAAACGTAATCAGCTTGCACGTCTTGTAGAACTGTGGTGCTGTCGATGTTCCATGCTTCTAAACAAGCACCTGTGAATATCACGCCGCTGAAATCCGCGCCCACACATTGCGCTTGGGTTAAATCCGCATGACTTAAATCAGCGCGGCTGAGGTTTGCGCCTGTGAGATTGGCTAAGCGCAAATTAGCATTTGCGCCTTGTCCTGTGACTAATAAATCGCGGATGCTGGGTTCGCGTAACAGGGTTTGTCCAGCATGGGCCCGATGGGCGTTCAATGCGCCGTGAAACGCGGTGCGCGATAAGTCTGCGCCTGCAAAACGTGCCTGTTTTAAGTCGGCTTGCGAGAAGTTTGCGTCGTGTAACTGTGCGCCTTTGAAATTCGTGCCGCCGAAGCTGGACAGCATCAGTTGCAAGCGGCGTAAGCTGAGAAATTGCGAGTCTTCGCTAAGGGTATAGTATGCAATATACAGTTGCAAAGGCAGCATTAACAGCACATAAATAGCCAAAAAACTAATAAAATATAGCTTATTTGGAGCGATAGAGCTGGCGATAGCATCAGCGAAAGCGCCAGCGACAGCGACAGCGACAGTAAAAGTGAAAATGCTAGTGAAAGCACCAGCGAAACAAAAAGCAGCAGCGATAGAGCCAGCGATAGCACTGGCGATAGAACCAGCAACAGCAATAGCGACAGTTCCAGCAATAGCAATAACGATGGTGATAGAGACAGAGCTTGTGACAGCGACAGTACTAGCCACAACAACAGTAAGAGAAACACTCCACATACTGAAAATCGACAATAAGCTACTCCAAAAACGCCGCTTATGCACTGCCCGCAGCAAGGACAATATTAAAGGCAGATAAAACACCAACGCGCCCAGCCCCCCTAAGCTCCCATTCAGTTCCCATCTGATATTGATAACAATATCCCTAAACACTATTGACATAAACAATGTTCCTACAGCCATAAAAAAGCCCAACAGCACACCCGCCAACAACATGCCCAAACCCAGCCACAGGCTTGAACGCCAGCGCTTGCCCAGTCGTGCGCCGTGAAAATTGGCATGGCACAAGCTGGCATCACGAAAATCCACCCCGCGCAAGTCTGCGCCTGAGAAATCCGCACCCGTAAGGTCTTGCCCGCGAAAAGACCGCCCACGCAAATCTTTTTTGGAAAAATCCTTAGACATCGTCATTCAGTCCTTCAAATACAAGAAATCCACACTAAAAGCCTGCGCCGCTTGGGATAACTTGTCATCAGCCGTGATCAACTTTGCATCAACACTTTGGGCGCAAGCTAAATGCAGTGCATCCAAGGTGCGCAAAGCTGTTTGGCGCAGACTCAACCAGTGTTTGGCTTGGTCAAAAATGGCATCTGGCAAGGTATGAACGCGATAAAAGTTCTGCGCTAGATGTGCCTCGAATTGAGTTTGAATTTGTGCAGCTTCGTCTGCTGTTAATTCCGCCATGCGTTGCCAGCGAGCCAAGGCAGAAAAAACTTCGACTTCAGTTAGGCGACTGATATAAATCGTGCCTTCTGTTTGAAGCAAGCCTTCCACTTGTTCACTGAGTGCTTCCTCGCGGTAATACGGCAACAGCGCGGAGGTATCGAAATACAAGCGTGCCTCAGAATCGCTCATCTTCTTCGTCCCGCATTTGGCTGACTAATTTGGCAGCACTGGTTTGACTGGGGGAAAGTGCTGCACGAAATTGTTTCAGACTTTGAAAACGCGGTTTGGATTGAGAGGGGGGATTCATTTTACTGGCTAAAAATTCTACAAAGTCCAACACTTCGTATTGCTTTTCTGGCGGCAGGGTATGGATTTTTTGCAAAATAAGTTGGTCTACGCCCATGAGAGTGCTCCGTTTAATTGGGTTTATCTTGGTTAATTGTTTGCGTCACATTTTTCAACTCAGATTCAAGATTGAGCGTGGAATGCTTGATGGTGGCATTGGGGAAATTATACGTGTTTCCGTCTGTTTTCTCCCGCACCTCTGGCGGCATGATTTTCAATACTTCCGCTAAATCATAAGTGCCAAATTTACAGGTGAATTGCCGTTCGCCTGCCGCTTCTTTTTCCAATAAATCTTGGAAATCAGCACGCGCTTGTAAATTGCGGGGAACGGGGCGGCGTGGCGCTTGGCGGCGAGCGGATGCGGGGAGATGTACGAATTCCTCAAAGGGTAAATCTTCCATGCGGGACAGCATGTGCAGGATGTCGTCATACAGTACCCGAAAATACCAGCCTGCTTGGCTGCCGTTTATCCATAACGATACGCGGCGTTCGTGGTAGTCGGCTTGTACTAAGGCTTCAGCATCAAGATTGGGGCTGTGCAGGCGCACACCGTTTTGCCATACAGTATTGTCGGCGATTTCTTCATGACGGCGCACAATAAAACCCGGTAAGACATGGCGCGGCAAAAAGCCGCTGAAGTCAAAATCAAAGGCTAAGGCATCCTGTTTGTTAAAACCATGTTTGGGCGTATCAGAAGGCAATAAGGCGGGGATTAATAGACTTTGGGCTTTGTTATTTAAACGAAAGCCAATCTCGAATTGTTCCAAGGCATCAAGGATAAAGCGGCAGTGTTCAGCAGCATAATGCAGTTCATGTCCTACGTTATCCTGCAAGGTTTTTGCTTGCAAAATGTTGATGACCGTATTGGCATCTAAACGCCCTTGTTGCTGGCGGGTTTGTTCGGCGTAAAGCAGGGTGTAAACACCGTAGGTGAGCCAGCGTGGGTTGAGTAGGTAGCTGTCCAGCCACGGCAAGTTGGGGAAGTGGATAATGATGCCCAGCTTGTCTAACAAATCCAGTAGCCAAGCCTGATCTAAACCGTCTTTTTCATGAATATTTTGCTCTTGGCATAAGCTGGTGAATTCGTGTTTGGGTAAAAAAGTTTGTGCAACCGAGCGTTCTTGTATGCCTTCTAAGACTGTGAAATGTGGTTTAGTGAATAAAATTTGGTGTGTGCCAACGGCTTGTAATTGGGCGATGAAATCACGTTGGAAACGCTGAAATTCGGCTTTGTAGGCGGGTTCTTCGCAGTGAGTGCAGGATAGTGGGTAGAAATCTACGATGTTGGGATATTTGTCGCGTAGATAACGCATGTCTAAATTGACACGGACTTGATCGGCTTTGTTGCCTACCAGTAATACTGGGGCATCACCGCCGAAGGCTCGGACGTGTTCCAGCCAGTATTCAGCTTGCTCTTGAGCATCGCCTTCGTTGCTGCGCTGGTTGCGTTCATGCTGTGACTCATCTAATACCAACACGTATAAGCAGCGAGAACGCAAGAAAAACTGGTGGGTGGCATGAGCCATGACTTGTCCGCCAAAATCCCATAAATTGGCTTTGATGTCTGATTCGGGTACAGACCATTTGCTGATTTCCACGCCAGCAGTCATGTCTTCCTCGCCTTCAATGACTTTTTCGCCATTTAATACGCGGATAACTGAAGTTTTGCCGACTGCGCCGAAGCCAATGAAAATGGCGCGGACTTGGTTGAGGAGTTCAGTGGCATGTTTATCTCGAAGGCTTTTGAGATACGCATTAATTTCTGCGGGGGACTTGGCAAGGATTTCGTTGGGGAGTAGGCAGCTTTCTCGTGCTAATTGTTCGTCTAGTGGTTCGCCGCGTAGGCGGGCTTCGTACCAGTCTGCCCAATAATCGAAATCATGACCAAAAGCTTGTAATTCATTTATCAAATGGATTTGGTTGGGTTGGAAATTAATGCCTACAGAAAAATTTAGAAATCGTCCTGTAATGTGATTTTTTTCTAAAGAAAGAATATGTTCTACTGCTCCCTTTGGGGCAATGGGAATAGCAATAACAGCAGCACGGATAGCACTTGCTGAATCACTAGCGGCAGCAGCACGGGCAGCATCGGCAGCGGCATCGACAGCGCGAGCAGCAGTAGCATTGTTGGCGACAAAGAAATGAGCTGTAGCGTAAGCAATCTCTTTGTTTCTGAGGTTTACTGCGCTCCAAGCACATTGTAAAGCTCGAAATACTGCCAATAATTGCTTAGCACGTTTTTCTTCTTTCCAAAACCACAAGAAAGGCGGTTCTCCTTGTTTTTTGTTATCTCCTACTAATCTAGGCAAAGAATCGAAGGCTATACGCACCGCAAAAGCAGCACTAAGCCAAGCATCATCTAATTTTTTTAAACGCTGTTGGATTTTTCTTTTGTTAATTTCAGACATGTATTCCTGCTCCCAGACTAAACGTCAGCCTGCAACAAAATTGTTTGCTCCATCGCATTCTGTAAATCCGTCAAATAACCATAAAAAACTAACGCAAACGACGCGAGAGGCGCAAAAGTCGCAAACGCTTTTAAAACGCTTGTACCCTTTGCGTCTTTAGCGCCTCTTGCGTTAAATTTTCCCAAAAAATCACAACCCCTTCACCACCCGCGAAATCCCATCCTTCACCCTCACCGAGCCAAAGTTAATCAACAACCCCAGCTTCAAACCCGTCAGCCGCAAATAGGTCAACAACTGCGCTTTATACACTTCGTGGATTTGATGCGCGGCTTTGCATTCAACGATGACTTTATCGCCCACCAGCAAATCCAGTTTCAACGGTGTCGCCAGCGTGTTGTTTTTGTACTGAATTGGTACAGCTATTTGTCGCCCGACTTTGATGCCTGCTTGTTGTAGCTTCCACGCAAGGGCTTCTTCGTACACACTTTCCAACAGACCAGGGCCGCCGAGGGTGCGGTGGGCTTCAATGGATGATTCGTAGATGATGCGGCTGAGTTCGTTTTCGTTCATGTGGTTCCTTAAAATTTAACGCTAAAGTCGCAAAGGACGCAAACGTATAAAAATAAAAAAACATTTGCGATTCTTGTGTCTGTGGCCAATACCAATCGGAATAGAAAGTGCTGGGCAGCATTTAAAATGTCTGGAATCTGCTTATCAAAAGGTTTAGATAAAAGACTTCTTAAAGCGCTCAGCCAGTGAATAGTTATTTTCCAGTATTTTTTTAGACCTTTTCCTATTTTTTCAAGAAAACATTCTTCTTTATTAGAATTAGGGCTATTATTTGAAACTAACTTATCTCGTGGATTTTCTTCGCAAGAATGATCTTGAGAAATTCCTCTTCAGATATTAAGTTTTGTTTGAATATTAATAATAAAGCTGCAATAATTAATGCGTAAAACTGAATGGTTACACCATTTTTATCATTTTTAATTAAATGAATGCCATTTATTGTTCTTTTTATAAAACGAAACAATAATTCTATTTGCCAACGATAACCA
>JADGEH010000143.1 GCA_016744475.1 Thiotrichales bacterium
CTATATCATCAATCATCAAACAGGAATCCTCACTGTCATTGATGAATCCTTTCACATTTCCCCATCATTCTCTAGGTGGCAGTGTCTGTTTTTTTAAGATATTGCTGATAACATCATGGCTCAAATCAGCCATATGTTCCGATAAATTTGTACAAGTATAGTTGATGGGCGTGCAGATTAAATATTCTATGTGTTTTTTCTTATCTATCATTTGCTTAGCCTCAATTCAATTACTGGGTTAGTATTTAGCCTGCGAAAGTCCTAAAAGCATCAAACCCCTTTTTGTCCTCAAGCGGCTTAATTTTAAAATTTTCTTGTTCAACAAGGGTTGACCTGAGACACGGTATCTAACAGGTTTGTGAAATTTGTCAGGTCTATAGATGTCGGTTATCCCTCCCCCTTAAACGCTGGCGTTCTTTTACGTCTCTTGCGCCTCTTGCGTTGTCTTTAGAAGTTTAATGAGCGGCTGGTGCTACAGACACTCCTCCATCATCACAGCTATTCTTGTGCCGCATCGGCAGTTGATAGAAGAAATGCCTCCGTTCATGCCATTCGGAATAGCCATGCTTCTATCATTTTGTCAAACTATCGAGCACGCCCTAAAAAACCTGCTAGTCACAGAAGATTGTATTAGCCACTTCCATCGCCCTAGGCTCTGTTTTTCAGTATTTAGCGGCCCTTCTAAAGCATAAAAGCTGTGACTATATTATTTTAGATAGCAATATCTGGAGATTGCGTAATGTCTTACATTCGATTTATAGCTTTGTTTTTATTGGTTTTAACATCCAGCACTCAAGCGGCGACGATTACTGTAAATACCAATGTTGATTTGATGATTTTGGCTAATGACGGTCTTTGTACGCTGCGCGAAGCACTGGATTCCGCCAAAAAAGATAGCTCCGCACTGGGCTGTGATCCGGGTTCGGGTGATGATGTCATCGTGTTTGATAGCAACTATACGATGACTTTAGCAGGGGCGTTACAGATTGATAGTCATAATGTCACTATTGATGGTCAACCCCATACTGTCAGTATTAGTGGTAATAATGCCCTTAGGGTATTTGAAATAACAGGTAGCAGCACGAATGTGACCTTACGCAATATCACGGTGATGAATGGCTATAGTGGTGCAGGCAATAATGGCGGGGGGATTTATTTAGATAGTCAGGCTGATCTCACTATAGAAGACACCCTTATTAAAAATAATCGGTCTAATAAGGATGGGGGAGCTATTTTGGTAGGGGGGAATTCAACATTAACAGTCAATCATTCCGTGTTTGAAAATAATACAGCAGATTGGTCGGCTGGGGCTATATCTATCTATGATGGAGGAATAGCCACCATCACAGACACCACTTTTAAAAGCAATCAAACGGGTTCCATTCGTACTGGTGGTGCCATTCGGTTAATGAATAGTGCCATGGCCACTATCAACCGATGTTTGTTTCAGAACAATCAAGCCGGTAGAGGTGGGGCTATCGGTATAGAAAAACACAGCCCTCAAAGTTCTACTCTCATTGTGTTGAACTCTACGTTTACTGGCAACACGGCGGGTCAAAAGGCAGGGGGGGGCGTTTGGGTGAGTAGTGCCGCTAGCGCTACGTTTGAATGTAGAAACTGTACGTTTTCAAGCAATGCTGGACAAAATGCTGCACGTAGTATTTATGCTGATTCTAATTCTACTGTCACGTTGAAAAACACCATTATAGCCAATGGCTCTGGCGGTGGTGCTACCGAGTGCGCGATTAACACCAGTGATGGCAGTAGTTTTGACTCTGCTAGTCAGAATAACCTCATTGAAGGCGGCACCACTGATTGTGGGTCTCCTGTGAGTGTGGCTGATCCTGTATTGGGTAGCTTAAATAACCATGGTGGGAACACTTCTACTCTGCCTTTATTGCCGGGTTCTCCTGCCCTAGAAACGGGCGCAGGTTGTGAAGCCACTGATCAACGCGGTATAGCGCGTCCGCAAGATGGTAATAATGATGCTTTATCTGCGTGTGATATTGGGGCTTATGAAATGCTTAATATCTGTCAAACACAAACGGAGATGGTGACAGCGCAATGTGATGAATTACATAGTTTATTTTTAAATACCCAAGGTCAAAATTGGACTGACAACACGGGGTGGTTTGTTGATGTTACGCCTTGTTCTTGGTTTGGTGTGGCTTGCACGGGTTCTGCGCCTAACAAAGTGGTATATAGCTTAAGCCTTTCTAGTAATGGTTTGTCTGGCACAGTGCCTGACTTAAACCTGCCCGATATAAGACAATTAAACTTAGATCGTAATAGTTTATCGGGTGCCGTCCCTGATTTTTCTCATTTTCTGAATCTTGAAGGTTTGGCCTTATATAACAATAGTTTTACAGGCTCATTACCTGATTTTGATTTGCCTAAGTTGACGAACCTTGATGCCGCTAATAATGGTTTTAGTGGTCCGTTGACAGATTTTACCAAGATGCCGTTATTGGAAACCTTGACGCTGCTGAATAATAACTTCAGCGGCACTATTCCTGGGTTGACCGCCGTACCCACACTCAAGCAATTGAATCTGGCAAGCAATAGCTTTTCTAATGCATTACCTGCATTTTCAACGCTCACAAACTTAGAATATATTAACGTTTATCACAATCAACTCACAGGTACGATACCTGATTTTGCCCTCCCTAAACTCCACACACTGTATCTTTTTTTCAATCATTTCACAGGCAGTTTACCTGCTTTTGCCAGCACTCCTTTATTGAGTAAGTTGAATGTAGAAGGTAATGCTCTAACGGGTACTCTCCCTGATTTAAGCGGTTTACCCTTAGATAACTCAAACCCTGCCTTTACTAACTTTGGTTATAACGCTTTCACCGCAGAAACAGGCACTGCTGCGACTGATGATGATGCTGATTGGAGCATGACTCAAAACATTGCCCCTATACATTTAGGCATTGACAATATGACAGCCACATCAGTCACCTTGTCTTGGGATAACATTCCCTACATCGGCAATACAGGTCATTATGAAGTGTCGTATAGCACCACTTCAGGCTTACCCTATGAAAGCAATGGAGGAACAACGGCTGATAAATTCATCACTTCTCATTCCGTTGGAGGATTGATTTCTGGAACCACTTATTATTTTGTGGTCAGAACCAATACAAGTGCGAATAGTTCTAATCCCAATGATTTAAGCAGTGAACTGAGTGAAGAAATCGCGGTGACTGTGCAGGGTTGTCCTAGCGGTAATATTTTGTATGTGGATACAACAGGGCCTAGTACTGGCTGGCCTGATGCCATGCCGCATTTACAAGATGCACTCTTGTTGGCTGAGCTATGTGCTGGTGTGACTAAAATCCAAGTGGCACAAGGCACTTATTATCCTGATGTTGGAGGCGGTATGGTATCTGGGGATCGTACAGCGACCTTCCTGTTAATGGATGGCTTAGAAGTTTATGGCGGTTATCCTTCAGGTAATAACACACGCAATGCTGATCCCGCAACGAATGGAACGATACTCAGTGGTGCTATTGGCTCTGCCAGTGCTACAGACAATAGCTATCACGTTGTGACGGCAGGTGAAATTGGCAGCACTGCGGTATTAGACGGTTTTACTATCAGCGATGGTTATAGCGATGGTATTGGCGAAGGAGGAGCGGGTCTGTTTTGTCACAACGCCACACCGACCTTGCAAAATCTCTATTTCACACAAAACCAAACTGATGATTTTGGTGGTGGTTTAATCGCTGAAGCAGGTAGCTTTCCACAACTGACTTCAGTCACTTTTGATAATAATAACGCCAATATGGGAGGCGGCTTATCTATCCGAAGTAGTAGCTTGCTATTGCAAAACGTACAGATTTTGGCTAATTCGGCTACAGCCAATGGAGGTGGGATACATGTCGGTGTGAATAGTGATTTAATGCTCTTCAATAGTGTCGTCAATGGCAACCAAGCGCAAAAAGGTGGAGGATTACGTAGCCATAATTCTAATATTAATGTGATCAATGTGACCTTCGCAGGCAATGACGCGGCTAATGATGGCGGTGCGATCAGTTCTAATCAAGATACCAGCATCACAGGTGCTACGCTTAACAATGTGCTGATGTGGGGCAATACTGCCAGCACAGCCACCACCGAATCTTTTTCTAGCGATGGTTCAGGTTCAAATACTGCTCAATACAGCTTAGTTGAAGGTTCTGGCGGTAGCAGCACACCGTGGTGGTCTGCCCATAATTTAAGCGATGGTGGTAATAATATTGATGCCGATCCGCTATTTATCAGTTCTCCACCCGCAGCACCTAGCAATGCTGGTGATGTGCATTTACAACCGGGCAGTCCTGCGACGGATAGCGGTACCAATACGGGTTGTCCTGGAGATGATCTGGATGGTGTCACACGTCCTCAAGGCGGTACTTGTGACATAGGTAGTTATGAATACGATAACACCGCACCAGTACTTGATCTTTCTGCTACACACGCTTTAAGCGATATATTGGAAGATTCTCCTAGTGGAAGTGGAGATACCATCGCCAGCATTCTGGTGAATGGTGCAATTACTGATGTGAATACCGTCTTAGAAGCGATTGCGGTTATTGCCGTGGATGATACCAATGGATTATGGGAATTTAGCTTAACCGGAGCGAGTTGGAGCAATTTTACAGGGGTTTCCACCAATGCGGCGCGTTTATTAGACGGCGGGCATTATCTACGCTTTACGCCTAATGCGGATTTTAGTGGTACAGCCACCTTAACTTTCCGAGCTTGGGATAAAGATACAGGCACTCCAGGCAGCACCACTGATACAACAAATAATGGAACGTCCACAGCCTTTAGTAGCACCACTGATACGATTCAAATTAGTGTTTTACCTGTTAATGATAAGCCGAGCTTCTCAGTCAGTTCGATCACTCTGTCAGCACTTGAAGATGCGGGTGTCCAAACATTGACGACTTGGGCGGCAGGTTTTGCACCTGGCGGGAGCACGGATGAAGCAGGACAAACGCCCACTTATACGGTCAGCAATATCAGCAATAGCAGCTTGTTTAGCAGCTTACCCAGCATTAATAGCGCGGGCACTTTAACCTACACACCCGCAGCTCATGCTTTTGGCAGCAGCACTTTTGATGTCGTGGTACAAGATAATGGGGGTACAGCCAATAGCGGTAGCGATACGTCTGCGGCACAAAGCATCACGGTCACGATTACAAACGTCAATGATGCGCCTACCCTGACCGCCACCAATCCTCCCGCCGTGGCAGAAGATGTTCCAGAACAAGTCATCACCAGTTGGGCAAGCTTTAACGCAGGCCCGAACGAAACAGACAGTGTGTTGGGTTACACCGTTAGCGGTATCAGCAATACGGCTTTGTTCAGCAGCCTGCCCACAGTAGATACCAGTGGTACTTTGCGCTACACCCCTGCTGTGGGGACATTTGGCAATGCTAGTTTCAATGTTCAAGTGCAAGATAATGGCGGCACAGCCAATAGCGGTAGCGACACTTCAGCCGCCCAAAATGTCACCATTACGGTGAATAACATCAACGATGCCCCCAGCTTTTCCGCCAGTGCGCCGCCCAGTGTATTAGAAGATGCGCCTGCACAAGCCATCAGTGCTTGGGCCATTTTTAACCCTGGCACCAACGAAAGCGACACGGTATCCGCTTACACCGTGAGCAATATCAGTAATACGGCATTGTTCAGTGTACTTCCCAGTATCAGCAATGCAGGCGTTCTCAGCTATACCCCCGCACCGGATGCCTTTGGTACCAGCACTTTTGACGTGAAAGTACGAGACAGCGGCGGCACAGCGAATGGCGGTATCGATTTGTCCACCACGCAAAGCTTTAGCTTAACAGTGGGGAGCGTCAACGATGCGCCTACGGTGACAGCTTCTACACCCCCAGCAGTCAGAGAAGATGCAGCGGCGCAAACCCTGACTAATTGGGCAAGCTTTACACCGGGTAATAATGAAACCGACAGCTTGTTGGCCTACAACATCAGCAACCTGGACAATCCTGGTTTATTTGCTGTGGCTCCCACGGTCGATAACACGGGGACTTTGCGTTACACCCCCGCCGCAGGCGCAGCAGGCAATGCTAGCTTTGATGTGCAAGCCCAAGATAATGGCGGCGTAGCCAATGGCGGCAATGACACTTCCAGCCCACAAAACTTCACCATCAGCATTAATGACATTAATGATCAACCCTCATTTTCTGCCAGCAATCCACCGCCTGTTGCTGAAGATTCACCACAACAAGTGATTCAAAACTGGGCAACATTTGATCCCGGTAATGGCGATAGAGACAGCGTATCCGTTTACCTGGTCGGCAATATTAGTGATCACACGCTATTTGATATTGCCCCGGTGATTAGCAGTGCCGGTCATTTAAGCTATACCCCCGCACCGGATGCCTTTGGCACCGTGACCTTTGAGGTACGAGTACAAGATAACGGTGGCACAGCCAATGGCGGTGTGGATATGTCTGATCCGCACACCTTCACCGTGACGATTGAAATGGTCAATGATCCGCCCGTATTTACCAGCACGCCTGATGTTTCAGCCCAAGACAATAAGCTTTATACCTATACTGTCACTGCCGATGATCCTAAAGGCGACAGCCTGAGTTTCACCGCGCTGACCTTACCCGCTTGGCTAACATTGACTGACAATGCGGATAACACCGCAGTCTTAACGGGCACATCGGATACTTTTGGCCACTACCCCATCAGCTTACAAGTCAGCGATGGCAGCTTAACCGCCACACAAGACTTCACCCTTTTTGTGAAAGATGTCAATCACGCACCTGACCTTGATTTCAGCACCGATCCCAGCTTGCCGACTATTTTGGAGGACACTCCAACAGGCAGCGAAATCGTCGTGGGTGATTTAATTCAAGCCATTGTCACCGATGTCGATCAAGGCGATGCCGTGGGTATCGCCATTATCAGCAGCACCGACACAGGCGGCACTTGGGGTTATGACGTGGGCAATGGCTGGAAAGCTTTAGGCACTGTCAGCGATGGCGGCGCTGTATTGCTGGCTCCCGATGCTCTCTTACGCTTTTTACCTGATGTCGATGCTAATGGTTCTGCGGCGTTGGGCTTCCGGGCTTGGGATCAAAGCAATTTTCAAAATAGTGGTAGTAGAAATAATGACATCACGGATATTGGGGGGGACACCGCGTATAGCCTGCATACAGAAGTAGTCAGCGTCAGCGTCACCGCCGTCAACGATGCGCCCCATTTTAGCGCGGCTAATCCTCCGTCTATTGAAGAAGATGCCCCCACTCAAACAGTGGCGAATTGGGCGACCTCATTTAATCCCGGTGGTGGCAATGACGAAAGTGGACAAAACCTGCTGGCTTATCAAGTATCAGGGGTGAGCGACCCAGCGCTATTTGCTGTAGCGCCCGCGATTGATGTCAATGGGGTTCTGACTTACACCCCCGCAGCAAATAGCAGCGGCAGCAGCACTTTTGCCGCGCAAGTGCAAGACGACGGCGGTACAGACAACAACGGCGTAGACCTGTCTGCGGCACAAACCTTTACGATTAATATCGGTGCCGTCAATGATGTGCCCGTCATCACGCAAGGCGACAGCTTGTCATTTGACCTGTTAGAAGATGCTGACACGCTGAGCATTAACTTAGACGCGACGGATGATGGGAATCTGGATTGGACGTTAAATGGAGCCAGTGGCGATGCCAACATCGCTGTTGCGGGCTTAACCGCTGTTGTGTCTTACACCCCCGTCCCTGACTTTAACGGCAGCGATAGCTTAGTCGTCACCGTCAGCGATGGTGCGACCACCGACACCATCACGCTCAATTTCAACATTCAAGCCGTCAATGATGCGCCCAGCTTTACCGCCATTGCACCGCCTGCCATCAATAGGAATAGCGGAGAGCAAATACTCTCGCCTTGGGCTGTCTTTGTACCTGGTGGCGGTGTTGATGAAGTCTCTCAACAAGTACAAAGCTATATCATCAGTAATCTAAGCAATGCAGATTTGTTTGCCGTCGCCCCCAGTGTCGCTCTTGATGGTAGCCTCAGCTACACCCCTGCTGATGGCGCATTGGGTGCAGCTAGTTTTGAAGTCACTGTTCAAGATGATGGCGGCACCGATAACGGCGGCAGTGATAGCTCAGCCTCACAAAGCTTTACCCTCACGGTAGGCGGATTAAATAGCGTTCCCAACATTGTCGAAGGCGAAAGCATCAATCTTGAGATGGCAGAAGACAGCGGCACCTTGCAACAAACCCTGCAAGCCACTGATGGCGACGCTGATCCGCTGACTTGGCAAATACTCTCAGCACCCAGCAACGGAGCCGCTCAAATCGAAGGCAACGATACCAACGCCCAAGTGTTCTACACTCCCGTAGAAAATTTCTTTGGCCTTGATAGCTTGAGTATTGAAGTCGATGATGGACAAGGAGGCACGGACATTATCCAACTGCTCATCAATGTCACCCCGGTGGATGATCCTTTGGTCTTGGTCGATGCGCCCAGCCAACTAGACGTTGCCTTTGACACCCTCACGATTGTCACTCTAAACATCATAGAATTGGATGGCGATCCCATCACTTGGCAAGTGGTCGGTGCAGCGACATCTGGCTCTGTCGGCTCGGATAGCCAAGGCAGCTTTAGTTACACACCCAGTACCGGTTTTAGTGGCACTGATAGCTTTAGCATCAGTGTCGATGATGGTCAGGGCAACACGCTGACACATACTTTCAACGTAGTCGTTGCGCCGTCAGATACCCCTGATCCCGATCCCATTAATCCCGATCCTGTAGACCCTGATCCCGTTATTCCCGATCCCATCGTGCCTGATCCGATAGTACCTGATCCTATCGTGCCTGACCCGGTAGTACCTGATCCCATCGTGCCTGATCCCGTGATACCTGATCCCGTGGTGACACCGACTCCACCATCTACACCGACATATCCTGATCCTGTGCCTCAACCAGAGCCAGAACCGGAGCCAGAGCCTGAACCCCCTGCCTTCCCGATTCCACAAAATGAACAGGAAATGGAAGAACTGCCCTTGCCCACAGTATCCGAAATCACCCCGGATATTATGGCGCAAATTCCTCCAGAAGCACTGGGTGGCATGACTCCAGAACAATTTGAAGACTTGCCGGCTGACGCGCTTGAAGGCGTGACAGCGGATAATGCGAGCGGCTTACCACCAGACATTATTCAGCAATTCCAACCGCGTCATGTCGAACGTTTATCTTCTGAAGGCTTTATTGGCAATCCCAACAATGCAGGCGTATTGCTGCTCAATTTAGACCCCAATGTATTTACCCCTGATGATGTGCAACGCTTTTTACCTGAAGGCTGGGAAATGTCCCCCACTGGTGAATTGACCGTGCCTCCTGGAACGCCTTTGAACTTCCGCACATTGCCAGAACCAGAACGGCCTAAAGGTTTAACCGTGCCAGCCTCACAAGACCTCAACGGTGGCTTTGGTCTAGGTGGGCAAGTGACGGAAGAGCAACCGACAGTGGTCGGCAGTTTGAATGACACGTTGACGCAACTGCCAGAAGACAATGACAGCGATCTCAACGAAGACATGACCTTTACCCAAGAAGACAACGGTACGCTCACAGTCACCAAACCCGCTGATCGCTTTGGCAATGGTCGAGAGGAAATGAGCTACCGTCCGGTCGATATGGTACAAGCGCCCGCCGACGAGCCACCGGGTATCACCACCGATGAAAATGGTTCGATATGGGTGACAACACCCAATGCCTGGCGTTTTCGCTTAATGCCCACGCTCAAGCGCCCAGAATGCGTGTATCAACAACTTGAACGCGGACATGTCGTCGAACCCAACACCGTCGAAGCCTTGGAAAATCTACCTGATACCAGTGTGTTAGAAGTGCAAGCCGATGGCACGATCATTATTGATGCAGGCGACGGCTCACCGCCACTGGTGTTTGTCCCCAGCCCACGAGTGATCGAAGTGATCCATAACCCCAACCCCTCGATGATACTAGCGCGTGTAGAGCAAGATGATTTGGCTCAAGATGGTTTAGTCATCGATCCCGATGGAGCCTCACAACTGGTGTGTACAGATACTGAATCTCAAGTGATTCAACCGAGTTTGCTATATCCAGAACGCTTAAACGATTTAATTCCGCAGCTATATCCCAATGCAGACAGTATCAAGCAACGCGCTGATGGCAGTTTTGAAGTGAATTTTGTAGAAGGCGGGTTACGCTTAGTCCCTACCTTTGATTCCTTTGCCGAAACCGCCACCGCAGACACCGCATCCGCAGAATTGGTGAGCCTCGACAATGGCGACTTGGAATATCGCGTGCGATACCGTCAACAGCGCGTCAGCACCCGCTTACGAGTGGAAACGCTTTAGCATCGAAACAGGGCATTGGCTGCAAGGCCATGTCCTGTTTTCATATATAGGGAGCATAAATCAGTTGTACGACAGACCTGACAGGTGTCCAAGACCTGCCAAGTCTTGATCGCGATGCTCTCCAGTACAACTGAAATATTATCTCTATAGATGCTTAATTTTCGAGTCAAGGTTTGTTCCCCTGATTTGATTTGGATATTGTTAGGAACATACTTATGCACCACTGTCCATTTATAATTAGAGGCGGGTAAGGTAGAGGTCAAGGTGATGCTCATACACGATTATGAGGCGGTAAATTAACCACTATGGACTGAAAGTCCATAGTTTTTACTAGCGACCCACAATAAAACAATCGGAGAGTCGGCTCAGGTGTTGGACGACAGACCACCCAAAAATAGGATATCGTCTCCATAAAAATATAACAGATTTCAATTCTTAGTCATTCGCTGCGAGACAGGGAGAGGCGCAGCCGGGGTCGAGTAGCCCGCGACAAGGCGTCATTTTGGACGGTGGCGCCAGCGATGCGAAGGTCTTTGGT
>JADGEH010000144.1 GCA_016744475.1 Thiotrichales bacterium
TTGAGGCAGGTTTTTCGGTTTTTTAAGGCGAATAGCGAGCTATTTGTTGATAAAAAGCGGAAAACCTGACCAAAAGGGCGGGTTTGCAGCCGATTATCTCGTTTTCGTATAGGCTCTAAGACTGCCAGTCCTTCAAGGACTGGCAATCTTGGGTTTCCTATAGCTTCTTAATATTGGCTTAAGTTAATCTCTTTACATTCTAGGCTCTGTTGACATTTGGATGATGGCGGCTTTTGGGGCTTTTTTACGCCTAACCGTGTTGGTTTTTGGCGGGCAATGGGGGACATTACGGCGCAAAAAATCCATTTCATCCTCAAATGTCAACAGAGCCTAATGTTAATCAACCAACTTTGCGGAACACGGAACACACCATGAAGAGCTATCAAATATTATCCCTCACCAGTTTAAGCCTCGCATTATCACTGCTGTCTATGCCCGCCTGGACTGATGTGGGCGAGCGAGAGGCTTATAAAGGTGAACACACTCAGCACCTTGTGCCCCCTTCTTCCGCACGAACGGTGTTGCCTGCCCCACACTGTGTAGACCCCAATACTTTGGTGCGGGATTTCCCCAAACAAACATTAAGCACCGCCGAACAGCAAGCCTTGTTCAATCTGCGCAGTGAAGAAAAGTTTGCCCGCGATCTTTATAACGCCTTATACCAACGCTGGCGGCTGAAGATTTTTAACCATATTCCTTTCAACGAGCAGCGCCATTTTGCAACGCTTAAAAGTCTGTTGGATAAATATCAATTAGATGATCCTGAAATGGCTCAGAAGATTGGACAATATGCGCAAGAAAGCTTAAACCAACGATACACTCAATGGCTCAACCAAGGCCAGCAATCCCTGATGGCGGCTTTGCAAACAGGTGCTTTAGTCGCAGAGCACAATATTCAGACATTAGATCAGAACTTACAAAATAGCGATAACCTCGATGTACGTTTCGCCCTGCAAAACTTACAAAAAGGCGCGCGTAATCATTTACGTAGTTTTGTTGGGCTGCTACACACCCACGGCGGCACTTATACCGCGCAATTTTTGCCACAAAATGAATTAGATAGCCTGTCCCGCACTCCCACAGAAAGTCGCATGGTGTACGACGATGCCGGAGAATTTGTGCTGTTATGCGGTCAATTAGGCCAAGAACGCCCATCAGCTCAAGGCCAGCCTGCTGCGCCTCAAACACCGCCTAATATGAATGCGAAAACCTCTGGACATAAAATCGAATTACATGGATATATTCGCAGTCTCAATGGTGATACCGCCACATTAGAAGTGCGTCAAAAACGAGATAAAACACCGAACACGGTGTATGTGAATTTAACCCATGCACGTTTTGAGAAAGGCTATCCTCACATCAATGCTTATGTTGAAGTCGAAGGTATTATGCAAGGCGAGTGGTTACAGGCTTGGGAAGTGGAGTTGGAAAAAGAATAGACTCACGACTAAAAGGTCGTGACGCAAAGTGCGTGAAAAGTAGAAAATGCAGCAAGAACGGCACTTTGGGTTCCCTCTCAAGGCGCGTGGGAATAAGATGGTCTAATAGACTGGTTGTAAGGGGTATCCATCGACTGCAACCAGTCCAATATTATTTTGCAGCCACTGTCCCATGAGGTGTCCTAATGACAACAAAAATCACCACCGCCGCACAAGCCATTGCCCACATTCCTAGCGGAGCCACTTTAGCCACCGGGGGGTTTGTCGGTGTGGGATTTCCTGAAGCGCTGGCCGTCGCGCTTGAACAACGCTTTCTCAATGAACAACAACCGCAGGATTTAACCCTGGTCTACGCCGCAGGACAAGGTGACGGAGCGGAGCGAGGCTTGAACCATTTGGGGTATGAAGGTTTGGTCAAGCGCGTGATTGGCGGGCATTGGGGATTGGTGCCGAAATTGGGTCAGCTTGCGCGGCAAAATAAAATCGAAGCCTACAATCTGCCGCAAGGCGTGATCACGCATTTATACCGCGACATTGCGGCGCATCGCCCCGGTGCGCTCACCCATGTCGGCTTGCACACGTTTGTCGATCCGCGAGAACAAGGCGGGCGCTTAAATCCGAAAACCAAAGACGATATTGTGCGCTTGATGCACATTGATGATGAAGAGTATTTGTTTTACAAAGGTTTTCCCATTCATGTGGCTTTTCTGCGCGGCACCACAGCCGACGAACAAGGCAACATCAGCAGCGAACGCGAGGCTTTGCCGCTGGAATGTCTCGCCATTGCCCAGGCGGTAAAAAATTCGGGCGGTTTAGTGATTGTGCAAGTCGAGCGCATCACCACGCGCCACCATCTGCATCCACAAATGATTCAAATTCCTGGCATTTTGGTCAATCACGTCGTGGTCGCACCGCCTGAATTACATCCGCAAACCTTTGCTGAACAATTTAATCCGGCTTATTGCGGTGATGTCCAAGCGCCGCTCAACAGTTTAACCCCGCCCGTATTGGATGTACGCAAAGTGATCGGTCGTCGTGCCGCGATGGAATTGCGCCCCGGCAGTATTGTGAATTTAGGCATTGGAATGCCCGAAACCATCGCACCGATTGCCGATGAAGAAGGCATCCTAGACAGCATCACCATCACCATAGAACCGGGCGGTGTCGGCGGCATTCCCGCAGGCGGTTTAAGTTTTGGTGCGGTGACAAACCCGCAAGCGATTATCGATCAACCCGCACAATTTGATTTTTACGACGGCGGCGGGCTTGATCAAGCCTTTCTTGGCATGGCGCAATTGGACGCGCAAGGCAATGTCAATGTCAGCGCTTTTGGTCTGCGCATGGCAGGCGCAGGCGGTTTTATCAATATCAGCCAAAACGCCAAAGCGGTGTATTTTCTCGGCATGTTTACTTCAGGCGATGAAGAATTCTTTATTGAAAATGAGCGTTTGACGATTTTTCACGAAGGTGCATACCGCAAGCTAATTTCCCAAGTACAGCATCTCACGTTCAATGGACAATATGGTTTACAGCGAGGACAAAAAATCATGTACATCACTGAACGTGCGGTGTTTCAACTCACATCCGAAGGCTTAGAATTGATTGAAATCGCGCCCGGTATTGATTTAAACAGCCAAGTGCTGGCGCACATGGATTTTCGTCCCATCATGCGTGATGTGAAACTCATGGATGAGCGGATTTTTGCTGAAGCCAAAATGGGGTTGTCTTAGAGCCTATACGAAGATGGGGAATCGAAGCGAAAATGCGCCATTTTGAGGCAGGGTTTTCGGTTTTTTAAGGCGAATAGCGGGCTATTTAACGAAAAAAAGCGGAAAACCGGGCCAAAAGGGCGGGTTTGCAGCCGATTATCCCGTTTTCGTATAGGCTCTTAAGAGATGGGGGATGACTCAATTAAGTGCGGTAGGATAGGTAGAGCAGAGTGAAACCCATCATTTCGGTGATGGATGAATGATGGATTTCGGCGCGACAAGTTCATAACAAGATCAAACCTCATCATGCGCCTCTATCCATCCTACCATGCTATTAATCTAAAAATTTTCTGTGGTTCCATCCGAGTAGAGCGCTTTTTCCAATATAAATTTAACTTTAAGATCGCTAACATCTTTAGAACGTAGTAAACGATCAGAGTGTATAAACTGGTTGAAATTCATCTCACCATCCCAAGTGATAGATTTATTTGAACCAACGGGTTTCATGCAAGATAATTTCAACTGTTTTATTGGGTTATCGAGAAGGTCGTTAAAGACTAAAAGACCGTTAAAAGCACGAAGTCGCTTATCTAGGGTATTTCTGAACACTAAAGTAAAGGTCACTGCTTTATTTCCTATTTCTAAATTAAAATCTCTATATCCTTTTTTAATTAGAGACACCTCTAGAGTTACGCCATCTACTTTCTTGCTTTCTTTTGGAATACTGTTGTCTTTATCGCTAGACTCAAGTGTTTCGCCTATATCCCCCTTTATTGAAACATAGTCTTCTTTACCAGGTTCAAATATTTCTTTCAGGTTATTCTCTAATTTATTTGCAGCATTTGTCAGTACTTGACGCATTTCATATTTTATGTGTTCTCTACCTAAAAAATACCCCATTACAAATGATAGCAGCACAATAAAATAAACCAAATATGTGTTTTTATTTTTCTTTTTGAAAAAGCTCATAATTTTCAATGAAAAAGATTGATGGTGTTTTTTTTGAGTATAACTACTAACCAGCTTTTTTTTGACAGGGCTGTTAAACTTGGAATAAATAACATTACATTTTGGGCATTTCCATTTTGGAACAACCTCATCTTCTTCTGGTGTTCTTATGTGATTACACTTTGGACATGTGACATCCTTGTTTTTAATCTTGTTATTGAATTTGGAATAAACAATATCACATTGTGGGCATTTCCATTTTGGAACGACCTCATCTTCTTCTGGTGTTCTTATGTGACTGCATTTTGGACATTTGACACTCATAATCACTCCTTTCGTATAGGCTCTTAATGTATTTTTAAGGAATGTTGCCCTTCATCACTACCCCTCAATCCCCTCCTTGGAGGAGGGGAGGCTGACACGTTGAATTCAAAGCTTTTTTTCTTAAGTGAGTAGCAGTGGGGCAACGCCCCTGGAATAAGCTCAGCCCTGGGCTATATCAATCGCGCCCCGTTGGGGCTAAAAATGCTTCACTTAATAACACGAAACCAATAACAGCAAGCCGGATGCAGTGGCGTTAGGAGCCGCATCTTCATTGAACTTGCATGATGCGGTTCGTTCCTCACCGCATCCTACCTTGCGGCGTAGTCTCCGATGAGGCGTTATGGTATCCGCTGTTCAGCGCGTGCGATGACCCGTGGTTGTTTCAGTGCCGTCGGGATGCTTTGAAATTTTTTCTTCAACGGCGGTAACAGCAAATCATAATGCAGTTCTGCACGTACCACTGCCACCTCTTTGGCGGGAATGCTATAACTAATCTGCCTTTTTTCACCCGGTGCTAAACGGCTATCTTCGCCCTGTTTGGTGGCTTTGGGAGGAGATGTAGGTGTGCCGTTGTCGTCTAATAACTTCAACATGAACATCGCTTGAGGGTCTTCTTTAATCGGGTGTTTTTTAAAGTTTTGCCATAAGGGCTGTCCAAAAACATTGTAGGCGGTCACTTTTAGATACATATTCCGAAAGGGGGCACCCGTAGGCATTTTGTGCGGCAACATATTGTTTAGTTGAATATTCGCCGTGATGGTCTCTTCAGCTTTTTGGGCATCCAAAGTCATGATCACGCCACGCTCTAACATCGCTTGCGAGTGTCCACCCATCATAGAATGATCGGCAAAACCGTTGTTGACAGGCATGTGACATTGTTGGCAATTGAAGCTACCTGCGGCGCGGAATTCAGCACCGGTATTACACAAAGGCACGCCATTGGGGTTGTTGCGCTGCTCATGACAACCTAAGCAGATGTCACTGCTACGCAACAGGGCGGTATTGCTTTCCATGAGGAAAGGGTGAAAAGTAGCGGCGGCTAAGCCAGAACCCGGCGCTGGCGTAGGTACGGGTATTTGCGTAAAGACTTTACCAGAAGGAGCCTGTAAGACATCGCTCATGTCATAAGCATCAACGCCCAGTTTCATTTTCTCACCCGGTGCTTTGGGTAACACCCCTTTGTAGCTCTTAACCATGTGACAGGTCAGGCAATTAACACCTTCTTGATAAGCGGGCATGGCATCTAATTTAGTTTTTTTATCCCGTGCGGCATTGGGCGCATGACATTTGAGACAAACTGGATATTTGCCAGAAGCCTTATGTTTCATGCCTTCTTGATGAGGATCGCCCACCAAAGCTTTATAAAATGCACCATGAATCGGGTCTTTAATCGCGGTGCTGTTAGCGTGCATGGAAGATTGCCATTGCTGATAAATGTCTTGATGGCACTCACGACAAGCTTCTGCACTGAGATGATGTGCTTGCCTCCCTAAGTTTTGTGCTTGCAGGTTGTGTGGCTGTGGCAAATGACTACCTGGGGGCTTACCTATATCCGCCCAGCTTTGACTCATGAGTATTGCTGCTATGGTGCCTATAATAAGACGCATAGTTCCTCCTCCTTTTGAATGGACTGATGATGTTTCAAAGACTTTTTTAGGCTTAAAATACATCACAGTCTGTTAGTGTGGACTGCTCATTCTAGCTTTTTTAGTAAAAACCTGACAACACTACGCTCAATCCCGCCGCTGTTCACTACAGCACTAAAGCCTGGACAATTTATAACCTTGCCCCACAGCAACACCTTGTTCTTCTCTATTTCATTAAAACAACATCAATATTTCATCTAAGAAACGCAAGCCTTCAGCCGTGGGGCGAATATGCGTGGGACTGAGTACTAACCATCCTTGAACTATGGCTGCCTGCATCCTTTCTTCTATCGCTGACCATTCTAAACCAGTGCGCTCAGTCCATAATGTACGTTCAAATCCTTCCGGTAAACGCAAAGCATTTAGCATGAATTCAATGCGCAAATCTTCTGCTGTCAATTCATGTGCTATTTGCTCATGATGCGGGGCTTCTAAATAAGCACGCGGATGGCGTAATTTGCTGTAACGCCGTACCGCTTGTTGTTGAACATGGCTGATTTTCCCATGTGCGCCTGCACCCAAGGCCACATAATCGCCAAATAACCAATAATTGAGATTATGCTGGCAGCGATGACCCGGACGTGCATAAGCCGATACTTCATATTGTTCATAGCCTTGTTTAGCCAATAGTGTTTGACCTTGGATTTGCATGTCCCACAAGCGATCATCATCGGGTAAAGGCGGCGGATGACGATAAAACAAAGTATTAGGTTCTAGCGTGAGTTGATACCACGATAAATGCGTAGGCTGCAACGCTAAACCCGTCTGCAAATCCTCTAAAGCGCTGTCCACGCTTTGCTGCGGCAAGCCAAACATCAAATCCAGGTTAATCCGTTCAAAACCCGCATGAACAGCCGCTTCTACAGCCGCTATCGCTTGTTGGCGGTTATGAATCCGCCCTAAAGCTCGCAAAGCCTCATCCTTTAGACTTTGAATGCCAATGGATAAACGATTAATCCCAGCCTGCCGAAAGCCTGCAAAACGCGCTTTGTCTACGGTGCCCGGATTGGCTTCTAAAGTGATTTCAATCTGCGGCTGTAAATTGAGACGGGCGCGTAAACCGCTTAGCAATGTCTGTATCGAGTCAGGGCTGAATAAACTGGGCGTGCCACCGCCGATGAAAATGCTATGAATACTGCGCCCCCAAATATGCGGTAATTGGCTGTCTAAATCCGCCAACAAAGCCTGCACATAAGCCGCTTCAGGGATGCCCTCATCCTGCACAGCATGTGAATTAAAATCACAGTATGGACATTTACGCACACACCAAGGGATGTGGATGTACAGCGATAAGGGCATATTGGCAAAAGGAGGAAGTGATGACATGGGCTTAGGCATAGCTATTGGACAATACGTCACGCATCAAATCTGCCGAATAATCGCTGGTTAAAAAGGCTTCACCCAAGGTTTTTAATAACACCAAACGTACTTGCCCATCGCGCACTTTTTTATCCACTTTCATAAGTTCCAACATCTGTTCTACGCTGATGTCTTGAGGAATACGGCGCGGGATGTTCATCGCTTGCAGCAGTTGATCAGTGCGCTCAACATCGCTGCGGCTGATCCAGCCCTGGCGTTGAGACAATTCAGCCGCCAAATACATGCCCATACCCACTGCTTCGCCGTGTAAACAAACGCCGTAGCCCATACCTGTTTCTATAGCGTGACCAAAGGTATGGCCAAGATTTAACAAAGCACGCACCCCTGCTTCTAATTCATCTTTAGCCACAATATCCGCTTTATCTTGGCAAGAACGTTCTATGGCATAAGCCAGTGCATCGGGATCACGCGCTAATAATTGATCCGCATTATTTTCTAACCAGCCGATAAAATCCGCATCGCCCAGCAAGCCATATTTCACCACCTCAGCCAAACCCGCACTGAGTTGACGTTCTTCTAAGGTATTCAAGGTATCGGTGTCGCACAACACGCATTGCGGCTGATGGAAAGCACCAATCATATTTTTACCCAAAGGATGATTCACACCGGTTTTGCCGCCCACGGAAGAATCAACTTGCGCCAACAGCGTGGTGGGAATCTGAATAAAGGACACGCCACGTTGATAGCAAGCCGCAGCAAACCCCGTCATATCCCCCACCACGCCCCCGCCCAAAGCCAGCAAAGTAGCGCGGCGATCAAATCGTTGGCTTAATAATTCATCAAAAATCTGGTTTAACACATGTAGATTTTTATACGACTCGCCATCGGGCAAAATTACCGATGAAGTCTCAAAACCCTGCAAGCCCGCTAAGGTTTTTTCTAAATACAGTGGCGCCACCGTCGTGTTGCTGACCACCATCACCTGTTTAGATTGAATATAAGGCGCAAGATATTCAGCGTGCCCGAGCAAATCCCGCCCAATAAAAATCGGATAACTGCGATGGCCTAAATCCACTTGTAATTGTTTCATAGGGTTAAATTCCTGTTGCGTAAAGTCGGAGAGTCATATCGAAAAACATTAGACTTGTCCCGGCTTAAACGCCGTGGCGAAAAGCAGCGGGATGGTGCGGGTTTTTTTGTTCATTTGAGGCGAATAGTCATTCTATTCAACGAGAATGAACGGAAAAACCCGCCAATATCCGCTTGTTTTAAGCCGGGACAAGTCTATTATACCGTGGCTGCGCTATTTGCTGATGATATGAACGCTGACAGTCACCATGCTATGGCTTTGAATATGTGAAATACCCCATTCGGCTTAGATGTCGAAGTATTCATCAAACCCCATCAAGCTGATGGTTTAGCGTCTCAAGATTCAGCCGCAGGGTTAGTCTTATCTCGCACCAGGCGTATACCTTCCCAGGCAGGGAGAGTGCCTTCGGTACGCGCTTGAATGATGCGTAAATACCAATGCCGTCCCAACAAGCTTTGTTGCTCTGGGTGATAATTTGAGCAGCGCAGTAAGCGGTGTTGCCAATGGTTCCCCAAGGCTTGAAAGCCATGCCAAAGTAGAGCACTGAAATCAATGCCATATTGTCGCCAAGCTAGGCGCATCTCGGTTTTGCTGCTGGCTTGCAGGCAAGTGAGAAGATCAGACAAGATTAAACCTGCCCTCTGATCTATCACGTTAGGCGAGGTTTGCCTGAGTTGCGATGCGAGTTGTTGCGCATGAGCTAATTGCTCATATTTGATAGCATGAACTATCTCGTTAAGGTCGCGGGCGCGGTCGAGGATGAGCGCGGTAGGATGGGTAGAGGTGCGCCATGATGCTTGATTTTGGTATGAACTTTACCGCACCGAAACCCATCATTTATCAGACACCGAAATGATGGGTTTCGCTTCGCTCTACCCATCCTACCGCGCTAATTACTTAAAAGGTTAGTATTTTGGGGCTACTTGAACAAAATTTTCTGCTATCGAGCTATTTGTTCAATTTGATACCAACAAGGTACATCAACACCTGCCACCCACCCTCTTCCATTACCTTCTGTAATGATTGCAAGCTCATAAGGATAATTTTCTGATGTAAATGTAAGACCTTGCTTAATAACAAAGCCATCTCTCGGAGCTTCGGGTATATCTAAAGCTAATCCCCAGATTGAACCTGGATCTGCTCCTGTTGGGTTTTCAACAGGATCACTTTCTGTTGTATGACAGTCTTTTGCATCGGAATCAATTAATACTTGATGTTTAGCTTCTAAATGTAATGTACCACTGCTAGCTTCTGCCCCAACATTAATATCAAATTCTGTAGGAAGAACTCCCTTGGTTCCATCTGCCGCAAACTCAATTGAAGCCATATAAGGGTATGGCTTATAGAAAAAGATATTAATATCTAGTGTTTCACCATATCCAATTCTACAGGTTTTTGTACCATCTAAATTAACGGTCCTTCCTTGGCAATCAGCATATAAATAGCTGTCTAACCGTTCATGTTTTTCACATATAGCCAAAATATATCAGTTATATGCGAGGGATAACGCTGCTTGGAGCGGAATCACCTATAACGTTATGCAACTCATATAAAATGGCTATATACTGATTTCCCCTAGTTCTAGGCTTCCCTCATTTAGTTTATGTAGAATTGGTATTCCAATATTTTTTATGGTTTCAAACATACATGAAAAATTTGAACCTAGACAACCAGACACCCAGTCCCCTAAAGAGTTTATAGTATGTATGTAATTTTTTCCTGCGCCATCAATAGGTAAGTTATCCAGCAAGATACTCTTGGTTTTTTTCATAAAAATCATTAGCAAATCTCTTGCTCTTGGTTTTTTTATAAAACTTCCAACATCTAATATTTCAGAAATCACATTTAATATATCTCCAGTTGCATCAATAAATGAACTTGGCAAATGATTTACTTTGATTGTTTTTTCTCTTTTTCTACACAATGAGACTACCATTGGGTTTGAATTCATAAAGCTTTGTGCTTCACTAAGTGAGCTTATGACGTCTTTGCTGATTGAAAATGAATCCAAAGTATTTCCTAATGAGTCAGAGGCCACTACATTTATTTCTAATGTTTCTTTATTATAAGAAAAAGAAAAAACTTCCCCTGTGGAAAATTCGATTCTATTAGGTAAATGAGATATGTCAAAATCTATGGAAATAAACTCATTTGTATTTGCAGTTCTAAATATAACTCTATCTAACGTGGATAAGGTCCCCTGAGTAGTTTTTAGACCAAAAAAGCCAAAGGAACTTCCGCTTTGATCATAAACAACAGCCCCTATAGAACCCATTTGATATCTATTATGTTAAAGTTCTGAAGTATGGATATTTCAGAAAAAGCCCCTAAAAGCAGACTGTATACGAGCAGTTTAACAG
>JADGEH010000238.1 GCA_016744475.1 Thiotrichales bacterium
CCTTGAAGAAATAAAGAAGGAAGCAAAAAAGGAACTACTCGAAATTGAAGCCATGAATATTGCTCAATCTCCTAAAACTAAGCGATTTACCCGCCTCGCCCGCAAAATAAAGAATGAGTTAAGAGGTGATAAAAGAAAGTTTTACGACCCTAAAGCAGGGCAATATGACCCTAAAAAACAGATCGCATTGACAACCTATCATGGCTATTTAACGGAGATAAGAAACACGCTTAAAATGCTGGATATTAAGCATCATTCATTGCCTCTAAAAATACGGGTTTTAAGCAAGCGATACCCCGAATATGCTGACTTGCTAGCAAGTATCTTAAACGAACCAGCTAGAAGCGTAGGGGCGGTCAAATCCCGCGTATTGAAGCACATACAAAAAGACCATAAAAACCCTAATAGAGCAAGTGCTTATAAAGCTGTTAAACTTTTAAAAATTGACCATGACGTAATCACAAGACTTGTTAAGGATGATATAGAAATAGCGGATAGAGCAGCAAATGAAACTAAAAATCTGGTCGAAAAAAAGCAAAACACCATCACGCTAAACTATCAAAAAATCACTAATATGATTAGCGAATTAATCAATGATAAAGCTTATAGTAAGCAGGCGTTAGGACTAGCATTAGCAAGCGGGAGACGAGCGACAGAAATACTTTATACCGCAAGCTTTAAAGCGTCAGGAAGCAATACTGTGAAGTTTAAGGGGCAAACTAAAAAACGTTATGGTACTGAAACAAAAGAATATGAGATATACACCCTGATACCCGCCAATGAATTTGTTGAGTCCTTCCGAAAGTTTAGAAACCTTGAAAGCATCAAAGATATTCATGACGATGCTAACGACAAGTCAACAGAATCCCGAAATAAATATATCAATGCAAGATCAGCAAAAACACTGAACGAAGCAACTAAGCGTGTATTTAAAGATAAGGCGCGTACATTCAAGGATTCACGGGGTATCTATACCCGTATTTGTCTTGATCATTTCTTTGCTAATGATAAAAAGTGGAATGATAAGGATGAAGATGAATTCTTAAAGTCGTTACTCGGACACAGCGACTATAAAGACCAACGCAACTATAAGCAGTTCAAGATTGACTATAACGCGCCCGTCGAACAGAAAAACGTCCGATCAGAGACAATTGTTAGCACGGGGCATCTAAAGCCACTAAATGAAATTGACGATTTGATTAAGGCAACAAAACGGAAACCGATGATTGCGCTGCATGAGCGCGTAAAGAATTGGGCAAACAATAATCCCACATGGAAGCTTAGCCAAACCGTTATGGTCAAACCAAAAGGCACGGGCAAGATTGGCGGTAGTCGCCCGTTGATAAAGGCGTACATTGAATTAGCGCAAGACGCGATAGCAAAATATAACGCGGATAAGTAACACCAGTACCGCAATAAATCGCCTTGAAAGCCTGTCATTTTGATGGGCTTTTTTTATGTCTAGTAATACCATAATACTATGACATTATAACACTATAATGTTATAATATACCTTGAATAACAAGGACTTATCGAATGAAAGAAAAAATGAAAGTGATGCCGTTTAGATTGCCAGAAAGCTTGCACGGATGGATTAAAGAACAGGCATTTAAAACGAATCAGTCAATGAACAAAATAATATTAGAAGCCGTTATACAAGCGAAGGAGGCACACGAAAAGAAAGACAAATAAAAGCCCCTACGACGAACGTAGAGGCGATTAGACGCGACAGGACGGCAATCCTGCCCCATCTGATACCAAACCCTTAAACTAACCACATAAGAGGATTTAGCATGGCTGAGTCTACCAAAAACCGCGTTGAAAACAACGTACCCGCTGTTGTCACTGAACAACTAACACAATTCATCATCAACTCTGATAATGATCTAACCGAAAATATTGCTTATCGCGTACAGAATCTACGCGGCATGTGTCATACGCTATCCCGTAGCGACATCGAGCGCACCACCGCCCAAAGCATTAACATTATTGAAAACGAACTCAATGTTATTCAAGCCCTGCTTTATGGAATTAAAGATGATCAAGAGGGCGAATCATGAGCAATAACCCCACATCCGCGCACAATACAAAAGCTGTTCTAACACGCCTTAACACCCTAAACGACAAAGCCAAAAAACAACTATACGACCTGCTTGCCTTAATCGTTGCCAAAAAAACAGGCAATGACATCAAGACACTCTTGGTTGTCAACGATAACGGTCAAGAACGCTATGCGGGTAACTCTATCGATATTGCGACCACGGTCTATTTATCAACGCTTGACCGCGCCATTAAAGCGACACAGCAAGGCAAAGCTATCAAGATTGAGTTTTACGCGATTGATCAAAACAGTATAAAAAAAGATTTGGGCGGGGTGCAGTCATGAACAACACACCCACTACTAAGCAGCAAAATTACCTAATCAAAACGATGGAACTGATGCAGCTCAATGGGCGCACCGATCATTATTTTAAGTTAATGCAAGGCGACCTAACTATTTACAGCGGCAATAATTCACAAGCCGCTTTAGATTC
>JADGEH010000145.1 GCA_016744475.1 Thiotrichales bacterium
GGTCAAACCTTAGGGCCTTACGACATGAATGCTTTACAAAGCCAAGCTCAATCCGGGCAATTAAGTCGAGAAACCCTAGTCTGGAGCGAAGGCATGGCGGGTTGGACTGCCGCAGGTCAAGTGCCTGAGTTAGGCCGTTTATTTGCTGCCATGCCACCGCCACCCCCACCTCCCATGGCTTAAGAGCCTATACGAAGATGGGGAATCGAAGCGAAAATTCGCTATTTTGAGGCAGGTTTTTCGGTTTTTTAAGGCGAATAGCGAGCTATTTAACGAAAAAAACGGAAAACCTGACCAAAAGGGCGGATTTGCAGCCGATGATCCCGTTTTCGTATAGGCTCTAATACTCTATGGGTAAAACGATCACCTATTGCTACCGTGTTGTGGCGTTTTACCCACAGTTTTAGCCTCTCTCTAAACCTGACAACGTTTGTCTCATGTTAAGTCAGGTAGATGATTTGGAACGGGTTTATAAGGAGTGACACCGCATGAGTTTGCAAGCCGCTTTTGATGCTTACCAACGCCAGGATTTTGATACCGCCCGCCAGTTGCTGCCCTCCGTGCTGGCGGCTGAACCTCACAATGAAGATGCTTGGACGCTACAAATGTATGTGGCCTCCAGCGATGCAGAAAAACGCGATGCTTTACGCCAGGTACTGCGTTTAAATCCAAAAAACCAATATGCTCTGCAAATGCAGGCGCAATTAGGTGAAGACATGCCATCGGTACCCAGTCCCTCGCATGACACAAGCAGTGATGTGTATGAAATGATGTGGGATTGTAAATACTGCGGCACCGAAAAACTGCTGGGTGTCACGCACCGTTATTGCCCTAATTGCGGCGGTGTGCAGGATTCAGAACAGCGTTATTTTCCTTCGGATGAAGAAAAAATTGCAGTTCAGGATCATCAATTTGTCGGGGCGGATAAAGTCTGCGAGGCTTGCGAGACCCCCAATGCTGGCAATGCCGAATTTTGCACCAACTGCGGTTCACCCATGAGTGACGCTGCGCGTGCTAAACAACTGAGTTCTGAATTACGTGCCGAAGGCGATGCCTTTGATCAAAGTCATGAGAAAGATCAACAGACACGAGAAAAACAACACACGGCAGAAGAAGCTGAAAAAGCCGCCAAAACTCAGCGCACCAAATGGATTATTATTGGTGTGGTGGTGGCTCTTTTAGCCTTCATTGCGGTGTTTATTTTTTGGACTAAAGAAGTCTCTGTTATTGCGACAGGACATGCTTGGGAACGCAGCGTGAGCATCGACGATTATGATGCGCGTCATAAAGGCGACTGGTGCGATAGCACGCCTAGCGATGCTTATAGCTTATCGCGCACGAAAAAAGTCCGTTCGCATAAGCAGGTGCCAGATGGACAAGAATGCAGCACCCGGCGCGTTGACCAAGGTGATGGCACTTATCGTGAACAGCAAGAATGCCGCACTAAGTACCGCAAAGAACCCGTATACGATATGTATTGCCATTACACAGTGGATCGCTGGGAATACAGTCGCACCGCACAAGCGAAGGAACAAGGGCAAAAGCCCTACTGGCCGCGTTATCAGCTGCGCTGCGAAGATCAACGACGTAAAGGCTGTGAGCGAGAAGGCGGACGTAGCGAAAGCTATGTGTTGTTATTGCAAAACACCGATACCCGCGAGTCTTACGAATGCGATGTAAAGAAGGGCTTATGGACGCAGGCTCGTGTCAAATCGCAATGGAAGTTGAATGTAAGCGGCATGACCGGAGGCGCACGTTGTAGCTCTTTACAACCGCTCTAAACAAGCCGACACCGAGCTATCCATTCCATCCACCGCCTTAATTTTTAAGCGAGTTAAGATGTCAAACCAAGATGTTGTTTTCGATACCGATTTAATCAAGCGCTACGACAAAGCCGGGCCTCGCTACACGTCGTACCCGACGGCGGTGCAATTTCATGAAGGCTTTGGGCAAGCGCAATACCGAGAATGTGCGCAAAAGAGCAATGCACAGAAAAAACCTTTGTCTTTGTATTTCCACATTCCTTTTTGCGATACGGTATGCTTTTATTGTGGTTGCAACAAAATAGCGACTAAAGAACGTCAAAAAACCCGCGCCTATTTAGAACATCTTGAAAAAGAAATTAAGCTGCAAGCGGCTTTATTTGATGATGATCGCAGCGTGAATCAATTACATTGGGGAGGCGGCACGCCTACTTTTCTGAATGATGAAGAAATCGTGCAACTCATGGACTTAACCCGCCAACATTTTCATTTAAAAGATGATGATAGCGGTGAGTATTCGATTGAAATTGATCCCCGCGAAGCCACCGCTCACACCATTGCTGTTTTGCGGGAACAAGGTTTTAATCGTATGAGTTTAGGTGTACAAGATTTTGATCCTAAAGTGCAAAAAGCCGTGAATCGAATTCAAACCGAAGAAGAAACCTTTGCTGTGATGCAAGCTGCCCGCGATCAAGGTTTTCAATCAATCAGCATTGATTTGATTTATGGTTTACCGCATCAGAATACGCGCAGCTTTATGGACACCTTGGATAAAATCATTGCCGTCAACCCTGACCGCCTGTCCGTGTTTAATTACGCCCACATGCCCACTTTGTTCAAACCGCAGCGCCGCATTAATGAGGATGAACTGCCCAGTTCCGCAGAAAAACTCAGCATTTTACAACACACCATTGAGCGTTTAACCGCTGCGGGCTATGTTTACATCGGCATGGACCACTTTTCTAAACCTGATGATGAATTGGCCGTGGCACAACGCAATGGCTCTTTGTATCGTAATTTTCAGGGTTATGCGACCCATGCCGATTGCGACCTTATCGGCTTTGGATGTACGTCTATCGGAAAAATCGCCAATAGCTACAGCCAAAACTTAAAAACCTTGGACGATTATTATCATTCTCTGGATAACGGACATTTGCCCGTGTTTCGCGGCGTGACTTTAGACGCTGATGATGAATTACGCCGTGCAGTCATCACTCAATTAATGTGTCACTTCAGTTTGCATATGGACACCATTGAGCAACAATATCAGATTCAGTTTAATCAATACTTTGCTGATGAATTAGCCGATTTATTGCCTTTACAAGAGGATGGCTTATTGGTATTGGAGGCACGTTCCATTACTGTTTCTGCGGCGGGGCGTTTGCTGATCCGTAATGTTTGCATGGTGTTTGATAAGTATTTACGTGAAAAACGCACTCAGCAACGTTTTTCTAAAGTCATATAAAGTACGCACTTAAAACACAGTGTTGTTTAACGCAATACTGTGTTTTTTAATCTCCCCCATGAAATACACCCTGTTTTTCCTACTACTGCACACGCCTTTATTGGTGCTTGCCGAGACCCCGCAAGCCGTCACTATTGATCGTCAAGGAAGCTTGAACGATCAAGCCGATAAAGTCCCTTTTTCTTGTCAAGATTTAATTGAAGACAATCACCGTTTACAATTAAATAATGAATACTTAAAAAAAGAACTCACCACCAGTATGGCTTTTATAGAAAAAATGAAACTGCAAATGGAGCAGCTCATCACATTACAAACACAACTGTATCAAAAACTTGAACAACAAACACTATCAGACTCCTCTCACCTCAGCGCTTTGCCGCCCTCCCCTTATGAATGAATGGCAAGAAGAGCCAGCGACGCTGCTCGTCATTGATGATATTCCCGACAATCTGAAAATTTTGTTCAAACTCTTTGAACGTTCTGGCTATAAGGTGCTGGTCTCTACACATGGCGATGAAGGTTTTAAGATTGCCAAAGAAGTACATCCTGATTTAATTTTATTGGATATTATGATGCCGACCACCGATGGCTTTGAGGTGTGCAATTGGCTTAAAAATCATCCTCTCACCGCTGCCATTCCGGTGATATTTATGAGTGCTATGAATGAATCAGACAGCAAATTAAAAGCTTTTGAAATAGGTGCCGCAGATTATATTATTAAACCTTTTCAACGCCAAGAAGTGTTGGCGCGTGTGAATACGCATATTTCATTAAACCGACAACAGCAACAATTAAAGCAGCAAAATCAACGTTTACAACAAGAAATTAAGCAACGTCAAAAAGCCGAAGATGAACTCCGTCTCGCCGCAGCGGTGTTTGAAACAGCCAGTGAAGCTATTGTGGTGTCTGATGAATTTAACCGTATCATTACAGTGAATCCGGCTTTCACTCAAATCACAGGCTATGCTAAAGAAGATGTAGTAGGACAAAATCCCAGCGTTTTGAATTCGGGTCGTCAACAGGCTGATTTCTACAAAAATATGTGGCATATCTTGCAAGATACTGGACGCTGGCAAGGTGAAATATGGAATAAACGTAAAGATGGTTCTGATTACGCAGAATGGTTGTCTATTTCTACTATTCGTGATGAAAATAATAAAATTATTCAATTTGTAGCGGTGTTTTATGATGTCACCGAGCGCAAACAATATGAAGCTTTAATTCATTATCAAGCCACTTACGATAGTTTGACAGATTTACCTAATCGCAATTTGTTTATGAAACGCTTAGAAAAAGCGATTCAAGAGGCATTAAAACAACCCGCGCCGTTGGCTTTGATGTTTATTGATTTAGATAAATTCAAATGGGTCAATGATAATCTAGGCCATAATTGTGGAGATGAAGTGCTTAAAGAAGTGGCACGGCGTTTACAACAATCGGTGCGAGCTTCTGATATGGTGGCTCGTTTAGGCGGTGATGAATTTGTGATTTTCTTACCGCGCATTACAGCCTGCGAAACGATTAAAATGGTAGCAGAGCGTATCTTAGAAGCTTTAAGAGAACCGATTGTGACGACTCAGCAAGTGGTGCGACAAATCAGTGTGAGTATTGGCATCACTCTGTGCCCACAAGATGCCAGCGATAAGTTGCAATTAATCCATTATGCGGATGAAGCCATGTATGCCGCCAAGCAAGCAGGCCGCGATCAATTTCGTTTTTATGCGGATGAATGTACACAACAAATATTGAATCAATCACCTGATCAATAAGCCTACCCCCCCATTTTGAGTCACTTAATGAAACGTTCAGATTTTTACTTTGACCTCCCGCCCGAACTCATCGCTCAAACACCTCCCGCACAGCGCACGGATAGTCGCTTATTGGTGATGGACAAGCACACGGGGGCTTTAGAAGATAGCCCGTTTAAAACCTTACCGCAGCGTTTGCAAGCCCATGATTTATTGATTTTTAATGATACGCGAGTGATTCCTGCACGGGTATTTGGACATAAATCAACGGGGGGTAAACTAGAAATATTGGTGGAACGCTTGCTCAGCGGGCGTGAAGCTTTAGTGCATTTGCGCACCAGTAAATCCCCTAAACCGGGCAGCTTGCTGAACTTAGACGGCGGAGTGAGTGCGATGGTGGTGGCACGCCAGGATGATTTATTTCATCTGCGTTTTGAAGATGATCGTCCTTTGCCAGAATTATTGGAACACATTGGTCATATTCCTTTGCCCCCCTATATTGAACGAGAAGACACGTCTCAGGATAAAGCGCGTTATCAAACCGTCTACGCCAAACAAGATGGAGCGGTAGCGGCTCCCACGGCGGGTTTGCATTTTGATGAAAACATGTTGGCGGAGTTAAAAGCTCAAGGTATTGACATGGGTTTTGTCACCTTGCATGTGGGGGCAGGGACTTTTCAACCTGTGCGTTGTGATGATTTAAGCCAGCATGACATGCATGAAGAATGGTTTAACGTGCCAGCCAGCGTGTGTCAGCAAGTAGAGCGGGCAAAAGCAGCGGGTGGGCGCGTGATTGCCATCGGTACCACCAGCGTGCGCGCTTTAGAAAGTGCAGCTCGTGACGGTCAGTTAAAACCCGCTTATGGCGATACGCGCTTGTTTATTACGCCCGGTTATTCATTTCGCGTCGTCGATGCTTTGCTCACTAATTTCCATTTACCCGAATCGACGCTATTGATGCTGGTCAGTGCCTTTGCAGGACAAACAGAGATGTTTGCGGCTTATCAACACGCCATCCGCCAAAATTATCGTTTTTTCAGCTATGGTGATGCGATGTGGATTGCGTGATGTGGCCTAAGAGCCTATACGAAAACGGGATCATCGGCTGCAAATCCGCCCTTTTGGTCAGGTTGTCCGCTTTTTATCAACACACGCCCGCTATTCGCCTTAAAAAACCGAAAAAACTGCCTCAAAATGGCGCATTTTCGCTTCGATTCCCCATCTTCGTATAGGCTCTAAAAGCGCTCGCTCAACCTAGACGCTATAACTTTGGCTGGCGAAAAATGGTTTTTGTCGTTTGTCGCTTTTCAGTTTGCTATTTTCAAGGGGCTATTTTAATCTTCCCCCTTGTTATATTTTGTTAATCATTGACGTAATGCAATGAACCCTGTAAATACCGGATTTAATGAGTGATACATGCTCATCCCGTCCAACATCCAGTCAATCACCTGAACTTGAAGGCAAGGAGAACCCCAACATGGCTTCTGAATTTGTAGGCAAAGCAGAAAAATTAAACGAAGAAGATTTCAAAGTGGCAGCCGAAGACATTGGTTGTCAAATTGCGGCCGTTAAATCTGTCGTTGAAGTAGAAGCAGCAGGCAGTGGTTTTTTCAAAGATGGTCGGCCTAAAATTTTGTTTGAATCCCGTTGGTTCCATAAATTGACCAAAGGCCAATACGATGCCAGCCATCCTGATTTATCCACCCCACGTTGGGTGCGCAACTACTTAGGTGGCCCGCGTGAATACGAACGTTTGATCGCAGCTGCCACTTTAAACCGTGATGCCGCTTTACAATCGGCGAGCTGGGGCATGTTCCAGATCATGGGGATTAACTACAAAGTAGCGGGTTTCCGTAGTGTTGAAGATTTTGTCAAAAGCATGGTGGAATCAGAAGGTAATCATCTACGTGCATTCGTTAATTTTGTCAAAGGCAACCGTTTAGATGATGAATTACGTGACCTGCGCTGGGCTGATTTTGCCCGTGGTTATAATGGCCCTGGCTACAAACAAAACCGCTACGATGAAAAATTAGCCGCAGCCTTTTCTAAGCATTCTGGCGGTGTTGTACCCCCTAGCACTTTAGATATCCAAGTCGCACTGAAAAAACTCGGTTATGACATCGATACCGATGGCATCACAGGCCCTGCCACTCGCGCTGCTGTGCGTGAATTTCAAGCTTCTCAAGGTTTACCCCCTGATGGTGTAGCAGGCCCTAATACTTTAGATGCTTTAGGTTTACTGGAAGCAGGCGATCCGATTGCTATGTGTAGTGACTTACACGGCGATCACTAAACTTTAAGTGATGTTATGGATTAAAAACCTGGCAGGTGTTCATCTCCTCTGCCAGGTTTTTTTATGGGGCACGACATGTCAAAAAAAATCCTTCTCAGTATCGCACTACTCAGCTTTTCACTCAGTGCTTGTTTCAGCGGTCAGCCTGCTGTGAGCACACCTCAGCCGCAGCCCACTTTATCGCAAATAGGTGGTGGCGATTACGACTATCGCGCTATTGATCAACATGCTCTCAATGCGCCCACAGATTTACGTCAACGCCCAGCACAACTGGCGCAATATCTGATCAAACCCGCCCGCCATCAACGCGAAAAGGCTCGAGCTATTTTTCGTTGGATCACCGCCAATATTGACTACGATGCTTACAACTATTTTCGCGGCGGCAGCTCACCTAACAGCACTCAAGACGTACTCGGTTCAGGCAAAGCAGTGTGTGATGGGTATGCTAATTTATTCAAACAACTGGCTGATCATGCAGGGCTTGAAACAGTCATGATCAGTGGCTTAACCAAAGGCTTTTCTTACCTCACACGCGGGCGTTTGGGAGCGGTGGATCACGCTTGGAATGCGGTCAAAATTGATGGGCAATGGCAATTACTCGATAGCACTTGGGGAGCGGGGCATTTAAATAATAAGACCAAACGCTTTGTGCAAAATTTCAAACCCTATTATTTCCTCACGCCCGCTTCATCGTTTATTTTTGACCACTTTCCTGACGATAAACGCTGGCAATTACTGCCACGTCCCAAATCCAAAAGCGAATTTGAACAACTGGCTTATTTACGCCCTGCTTTTTTCCAATCCGGTCTACAACTGGTCAGCCATACGCAAGAATCGCTAGATACTAAAGGCGCATTAAGCATCGTCATTCGTGTGCCCAAAGACAATTACTTATCAGCTAAATTAATCCAAGGCGAAAAGGCACTGCCTCGTTCACAGGTCAAATTAGAACGCAAAGGCGAGTTGTATTACATCACCCCCACGTTTCCACACAACGGCGATTATCGACTGCGCATCTTTACTAAACGCGGCCTCAAGGCACAGTATTTCAACTGGGCTTTGGATTACAAAATTCGCAAATATTAAACGCTTGAGAGGGCATCATCATGACGGCATTTCACGCTTTGGTGCTGAACCTGCACCAACCTTCTGGCAATCTTGATGGACTGTTAGAACAACAGCCTTGGGAAGCCAAAGAAATCCTCTATGCCTTGGATCGCATACCGCGCGTACTATGGGGTTATGACGATGTAGCGCGAGTGCATTTATCCTTATCCGGCACCTTGCTAGAAAGTTTAAGCAGCGCAGATTTTCAAGAACGCACTTACGGCATTATCAAATGCGGTGATTTGCTCTGGCATCTACAAAATACCCAGCTATTTGACATCCTCGGCACCGGTTACTACCACCCCGTCTTCCCACTGATTCCCAAGGCCGACTGGGAAGCGCAATTACAGCGCTGGCTGCAAATGGGACAACATATTTTTTGGCGTGAACGTTTTGATGGTTTCTGGCCCCCAGAAATGGCCTTTAGCATGGAACTCATCCCTCTGCTCAAAAAACAAGGTTATCGCTACGTCTTAGTGGATAGCGAATATATTGATCCTGTAGACAAAATGAGTTGGGAAGAAAAACGCTACATGCCGCATATTGCGCGTTATGCAGGCGAAGAAATCATCATTGTCGTGCGTGATCGTGAATTATCCGATGCGCAAGAATCCGGCATGGAATATCAATGGTTTGCCAAAGAAGTGTATGAACGCACCAAATGGTGTGATTTTCCACCCTTAGTCACCACCGCCACTGACGGTGATAATGGCGGTTGGTTCCGTAACACCTCAGAACAAGCCAATTTTTGGGACGTGTTTTATCTCACTCTATTAGAACAAGCCCGCCAGGACACCGGCAGCATTCGCCCCACCTTTATCCAAGATTACCTCAATGAATACGGAGCACATGGCGAGGTCACAGTACGCACGGGTGCTTGGAACACAGGATGGCATCACGGGGCTAACTTCATGCAATGGACAGGTTCTCACGCACAAAAAGCCGCTTTGCAGCGCGTGCGTGAAGCCAGCTTAGATTTTCATGCCGCCTGCGAGCAAGCCGCTCGTCAGCAAGCCCCTGAAGTTGTCTGGCAACAATTACACGAAGCACACTGGCATTTATTACGCGCAGAAACCAGTTGCAACTTTTATTGGGGAGAAGACTGGGTGCCCCATGTACACAAAGATTTAGAAGTCATGTGGGAACATTTACACCATCTGCAATAACAAGGACTTCTTCAGAATAATGTTAGCCGCTTTTATCATTTTATTAGGTTTACAGTTAATTGGAGAAGTCATCGTCCGCGCCTTACATTTGCCTATTCCGGGCCCGGTGTTAGGTATGTTACTACTGTTTGCAGGATTTATTTGGCATGGGAGCATTCCTGACTGCATACAGCGCACAGGCCAAGGTTTGCTACAGCACTTATCCTTATTTTTCGTGCCCGCAGGTGTAGGCATCATGGTACATCTTGAATTATTGCAAACAGAGTGGTGGCCTATTGTCCTCACCCTCGTAGGCAGCACCTGGATCACGCTGATCGTCACGGCTTGGAGTTTGCAAATCCTATTAAAATATTGGGAAAAGTCGTGAACTCGTTAAATAGTATTTGGGTCTATCTAGCTCAAACCCCGCTGTTATGGTTAAGCATCACCTTGATCATGTATTGGCTGGCTCTGCAAGTCTATATGGGTTGCAAACAATGGCCTTTACTCAATCCTGTCTTGCTGAGTATGTTGGCATTAGCCACCTTATTAAAGCTCACTGGCACCGCGTATCAAACCTATTTTGACGGCGCACAGTTTGTGCATTTTTTATTGGGTCCCACCACTGTAGCGTTAGCTATTCCTCTCTATCAATACTCTGATCGGCTCAAAAAATACGGTTGGCCTTTATTGCTGGCACTATTTATCGGAGCCAGTGTCGGCATCGTTTCGGTCTGGGCTTTAGCGCGACTGACGGGATTATCAGACAATATTTTCCTATCCATGTTACCCAAGTCAATCACCACACCGATTGCTATGGGCATCTCACAAGAAATTGGCGGATTGGCTTCTTTAACTGCTGTGTTAGTCATATTGACGGGGATTGTGGGAGGAGTCACCGCTCCTGTGATGTTCAAATGGTTGCGTATACAGGACAACAGCGTGCAAGGTTTTGCGATGGGCTTGGCTTCACACGGCATAGGCACGGCGCGCGCCTTACAAATCAATGCTGAGATGGGCGCTTTCGCAGGACTGGCGATGGGCTTAAATGGCATGAGCACAGCGGTTCTTATTCCCTTGTTCATCTCTATACTCTAACCGCCCTTTTCTCCGTTCCCACTCAAGGTGGGAGCGGAGAAAGGCTTATTTTTTGCACTTAAAAACACACTTAAACGCAAAAAAACCGCCTTTGCGCCCAGGGCTACCTCATTTGGAATTAAGCGTTTGCAAGAGTGATAATAAGAAGTCATTGTCCCACCCTGCACGCTTGCGTTTGCCCTTAATAGAACCTTT
>JADGEH010000239.1 GCA_016744475.1 Thiotrichales bacterium
GCGCCTGCTTTTTGATAAATGTTTGCCACAAATTCGCTGCAAATCATTCCTTTTGAATTACCAGGAATTTTTAATTTTAAGAGTCGTTCTAAGGCAAGTCTGCCAAAATCAAGCCAACCATAGTGAATATGATGTGCTAAGGCTGTCATTACCGTATTTTTAACCACTGCTCGGTCAGCAGGACAATAAAATACATCGTAGGGATTATCATAGCTGGATAATAATACCAGTGCTGCGCCACCGGGATTGGTCTCAGCCGCATAGACACGCCCTTCCATACGAATAGCAATAGCAACGTGGGTGTAAGGCGAACGAGTGACTTTAGCGACGATGCGCCACAACCAGCCATTTTGTCTTTTGACAGCGATTAAATCACCTGTTTTGATTTGCTTCATAAGCCTATTCTATTAGAAATGATGTTCTAAGGCAAAATAATATGTGATGCGGCTTTATGTACACCGTCGCTTGTAATATTGCCCGTATTGCTAATATCTCCATTGACGCTGACATTGCCCTTAATGCCTACATCACCTTCAATAAACACCTTTGGGGCTTTGATCTGAATTTTCTCAACAGCCGAGGCTTTTAGAACCTTAGCGCTATGGCTGTGCATCTCTTGTGTGTCTAAATCATAGACCACAAAGCTGCCGTCCTTGTATTGGGTTTCGTGGGTATTGGTATCACCGTGGCGGTAAGTCTGTACTGTACCGTCGGCAAATTCGATGCGTTTAAGGCTATTGCCACCTTGGCTGGATTGGGTTTCTATGCGCCCATCGGCATGAGTAGTTTTTGATTCATGCAAATCATTTTTTTCATTCCAGAAATAACGTTCGATGCGTCCATCGGGATAGGTTCGTTGTTTTAGGTGAGTTTGGGCTGCTTCATTCCAGTGCTGTTTATACACTTGCCCATCGGCATGGGTATGGGTTTTGTAATGAGCTTGATTCTTCTCATCCCAAAAATAAGCCAATATGCGCCCATCAGGATAAAACCATTCTTGGCTATGGGTTTTGGCTTTTTCGTCGTAATGATAGCGGTAATCTGCACCGTCTGCGTAGTGCCAATGGTGCGTGTGCGTCTGATTTTCATAATTCCAGCTAAATTCAAGCACAGTGTCATCATCAAAGCTTTGGTGATTGTGAATCGTTTTTGTGTCTTCATCATGAATATATTGGTATTGGCTCTTGCCGTGAAAATCCCATTGCCACAAATGACGCGGTGGTATACCAATTTTGTCGCTGTTGGTCTCTTTTTTTCGTGGACTGCGATCTTCTCGGTTATCATGATCATCTTTGTAGCGTTTACGGTCGATGGATTCACGCCACGGACGTAGGTCTTTGCTTAGGTCATCCAATCCCACCGGTGGGCGGTATTTATCCGAAGGCAAGGCTCCAAAAATGACACCTTGCATGGGGTCGCCACTAAGGGAAAACACCGCCACTTGCTCACCTTTTTCGTAAGCAAAATAACTCTGGTCTTCCCCTGCCCTGAGCTGTAATTGAGGAATCCAATAGGTAAAGTGGTCGTGCATCCGCACACGATATAAAGGACCACGATAAAGCCCGTTTTGGTCTTCATTACTAAACCAAGGGACTTCGGGGTCACTGGGTTTACCTTCTTTATCATAACGGACTTCTTCAACCGTACCAATGCGAAACAGATTCGCAAGGCGGCGATTTAGCTCGGATATATCAAACTGTGTATTTTCTTTAAAGTTAATCACGGATGCTAAGCCTGCTTGGTTTTGTGGTGGCTTGTATACGTTTGAGTATCATGCCACCACGAATTTTAGCTTCAATCTGGGGCATATAGCCGTCTTGGTACATTAGGTCTTGGCATTCTTCAAAAGCAATGCTGGCTTGAAAGGCTAGCGAATCTACGGGTATCGACAGCGGGTCGGGTAAGATTAGCAGCGGTTTCATGGTTGTTTCGAGCATAATCAAAGTGGGGTCTATCGGTGCACTTTCATCTGAGTAAAAGCGTACTATTACCGTGCCTTGGACTAAGCGATGAATTTCCCAAAATTCATCTTCTCCATTTGCCGGAGCCAGAAATTTTAACTTTTGAAATAAGACCTGAAATTGTGGATTTTTCCACTCATCAGCATAGAGTTGTAAGCCAATGTCTTGCATGACGCGGTTAAATTCAGTGCTAATAAGGTCTCGAATCACTGGATAAGTACCTGCATCATATTACCGCCATTTAGTAGCGGCTCTTTATAGACCACATAGGTTTTCTCATTGACGATGACTTGCATACCGCGCTTGATAAGCGTTGCATCTATCTCAGCACTAAGAAGGGTTAGTTCATGGAAGCGTTCGGATAAGGTGTTGGGATAGCCTTGTGCCGGTGCTTGTTCGGCATTTTCAATCAAACGCCCTTGGATATTGATGCCCAGTGCTGGAAAGGACACGGGGACACCAATATCGGACATGATATGGGCTAAGTCAGCTTCTAAATGCTCTAAGCTCAAGCATTGATAC
>JADGEH010000146.1 GCA_016744475.1 Thiotrichales bacterium
CCCATATAGAAATATAACGTCATTAAATTGAGGCTCTAATAATCTCAAAAGTTTTTTATGTAAAACATCGCGATGTTCTTTTATTATCATTAATAGTTGTTTCCATTTTAAAATTATGTTACGCGGGATAAAACAGTATATTGTGGGTTCTTTTTTAAAGGATGAACTGCTGTACCTGAAACATCGTCCACAGCTCTGTGAAGATTAAGAAAACTATTGATGAGTTGTCACATAAAGTTTAATAGATTATATTTTTCTTTATATATCATATAAGTAGAAACTCAATTCAACAGCTTTCAACTTTTTATAAATCAATTAGTTACTTATTTCATTTTTTTAGACCGGCAATGTCTGATTTAACGGTAAGCTAAAATAAAATCGACACCGCCCTGGCTGGCTGTCCACGCCGACACTGCCGCCGTGGGATTCAATAATCTTTTTCACAATGGCTAAACCTAAACCAGTGCTTTTTTCTCCGCCTGTGGGTTTCACGCCGAGCTTTGCAAAGGTGCCAAATAAACGGTCTTTTTGTTTGGGAGGAATGCCGGGCCCTTCATCAGTCACAAATACCGTCACATTCTCTTCATTGCTCTCCAGTTCAACCCAAATTTGCGTGTCGGGCGGTGCATATTTGATGGCGTTGCTGATTAAATTATCAATCACTTGTCCCACGCGCTGACGATCAAAAACTAAGTATTGTTCGGCAGGTACTTCTAAGTGGATGCGCATCTTTTTCTCGGTGGCATTATTGGCATTTAAGCGCAGACGATATTGAATTAACTCGACTAAATCGGTGTTTTCTAAACGTAGATCAAACTTACCACTTTCAATCACGCTAATGTCAAGCAAATCATTCAGCATGACCAACATTTCTTGACTGACTTGATGAATAATGGTTAAAAACTCTTGCTGACTTCCACTATCTAATGTCCCCGTGAGTAACATTTTGCTAAATCCCATGATTGAACTAATGGGGTTGCGCAAATCGTGTGCAGCCATCCCCAGCAATTTATTTTTTTGGTTGTCCAGTTCTAGCAAACGTTGTTGATAATCTAAAATGCGCATTCCAACTTTTAAGCGGCTACGCAGTTCTTCAGGCTGTACGGGCTTGGTGAGAAAATCATCCGCCCCCGCGTCAAGCCCGGTCACGATGTCATCTTTAGTATTTTTGCTGGTGAGTAAAATGGTGTAAATAAAGGGCAAACCATGCTGCTGGGATTTAATCTTTTGGCATAATTCCAGTCCGTCCATATTGGGCATCATCCAATCCAATAGGGCTAAACGTGGCATTTCACTGACGGGCATGTTGCGTAGTAACTCCCAACCCACTTGCCCATCAGGCACACATAAGGGTTGATAACCCCAAGAGTTGATCCATTCCTCTAGCACCATGCGGGAAGTCATAGCGTCTTCTGCAATCAAGATTTTCATTCTAGAAAATTATCCCAGTCAGTTGAATGCCATATCGTGTTGATGGCGTTAAATTCTTCACGCAAATGCGGCAACAAGGCTTTGACGTGTCGATATTCTTGGGCTTTGGCGGCAATTTCTGTGTAATAGGCGAGTTCGCCTAAACGTAATAAACCCAGGTTGCGAGCTTCGCCTTTGAGTGAATGAAAAGCACGCACCACAGCCTCTTGTGTGTCAGGATTTTGATAATCCTGTTCTAACCAGATGATTTGTTTTTGAGTTTCATCTGTAAATACTTGCACTAATCGCTTGAGCAAATCCAAATTACCAATCACCACGCGGCGTAGTTGTGAATCTTCAAAACGCGGAAATTGTAAGAGTTTATCGAGTTCATGCGCCCATTCATGGGCTGCGGGCGGTGGGGCAGGCTCGGTGCTCTGCGCGGTGTCACCTAAGGCCGCCAAATGTTCTATTTGCGTATCTCTGGCAAAACTTTGTACTTGTTTCGCCGTGCTGTGTACGTTTTGAGCACTGGCTTTATGCGCAAAATATTGCTGCAAAATCTCGGTGATTTGTTCAAATGTAAAGGGCTTGGCGATATGCTCGTTCATCCCTGCCGCACGGCTTTGAGCAATATCCGTGCTCATGGCATTCGCGGATAACGCAATAATCGGACGCGCTGGAAGATGTTTATCCTGCTCTTGCTGGCGAATGCTTTCAGTCGCCGTCAAGCCATCCATTTCTGGCATTTGAATATCCATGAATATCAAATCCCAAGGTGTGCCTGCATCAATCGCTGTGTGCCATGCCTGAATCGCTTCTAGGCCATTGGTCGCCACGCCAATATGACAATGCAATTGTTCCAGCATATTCAATGCAACCACCCGATTAATTTCATTGTCTTCCACCACTAACACGCGCAAATCAGGATAGGTTTGCAATTGTTTGACGGATTTCACTACTGGCTGCGGTAGGGAGGGAGACGCCTTTAATTCGGCTAAATGTTCAGGATAGCGCTCTGGTAAACGGTCTAAAACGCTAGATAAAGGCAACCAATGGGGCGGTTGATGGTCTTCTAGCCAAGCGGCATATAAACTTTCTAGGCTGTAACGCAATTGCTTCATTGATAAGGGTTTCAGCAAGCAGGCCGATAAGCCCAGTTCAATGGATTCGGCTTCGTTAGGCAGGTGCGTCGCGGAGGACAATAAAATCAAGCACACATTATCAAACTGCGTTTGGCGACGAATCTCAGCGGCAAAGGTTTTGCCATCTTTTTTGGGCATTAAATAATCCAGAATCACCAGCCAGAAGGGTTCTTTCAGTGATAAGGATTCATCCAGTATGTCTTGGGCTTGTTGAGTATCGCAAGCCACCTGGTAATTCACCTCAAGAAATTGCAATTGCTCACCGATGATGCGCAAGTTGACGGCATTATCATCGACGACCAATACACGGGTATTGGAAATATCGGCGCGTGGCAGGGGTTTGATCTCGTTTTCAGCCAAATCTACAATGCTTAAAGGCAGCGCAAATTGAAAAACCGAGCCTTTGTTGACTTCGCTGCTCACGCTGATTTCTCCGCCCATCAAGCTGATCAATTGATGGCAAATGCTCAAACCCAGCCCTGAACCGCCAAACCGCCGTGTGGTGGAGGCATCGGCTTGGGTAAACACTTCAAAAATGCGTTTTAATTGTTCGTGATGAATGCCAATGCCCGTATCTTGGATTTCAAAACTCAGCGCGGCTAACTCTTGTTGGCTACATTCTTTAGCTGGATGCTCACAACTGACCTTGATCAGCACATGACCGTGATGGGTGAATTTAATCGCATTGCCGACCAAGTTGGTCAATATCTGACGCAAGCGTCCTGCATCTGCACGGACATGACGGGGCGCACCGGGTGTGTATTGCACTAATAATTCAATGCTTTTAGCCATCGCATCCATTTCTAACAAGCGCACCACATCCATGATGACGCTTTCTAAGTCGATGGGACGCGGGTCTAACACTAACTTACCCGCTTCGATTTTAGAGAAATCCAAAATATCGTTAATCAGCGTCAATAAAGAATGTGCGGAACGGTGAATGGTATTGACGTATTCCAACTGCTTATCACGCAAAGGCGTGCTGAGCAGCAATTCCGCCATGCCCACCACGCCATTCATCGGCGTGCGAATTTCATGGCTCATATTGGCAAGAAATTGGGATTTAGCCTGGGTAGCGGCCTCAGCATCTTCTTTCGCTTGCTGTAAGGCTTCAGCGGCTTGTTTGGATTCGGTGATGTCACGCCCCACCGCTTGGGCTTCAAGAAAATGTCCGTCTTCATCGAACAAAGCGTGATAAACCCACTGTTGCCAACAGTTTTCGCCGTTATTGTCCAACAATAATTCCAGCAATAGCACCGGATTATCAGGACGAATGGCAAAGATTTGGCGTGCGATGTCGCGCCATTCTGCGTCCGATACCGGCAAGCGAAAGGGCTTATTCAAGGCAGTTTCACAAGAACTCTTAAAATATTCACAAAAAGCGCGATTGACAAAAGCCAGCGTACCATCCGCCCGAAAACGATAAATGAGTTCGGTTTGATCCTGCACAATTGCCCGATACTGGGCCTCGCTGTGTTGCAGAGCTTGCAAAGCCTGAGCACGTTGCGCTTCTTTGCGACTGGCAATCCAAGACAAAATAATTAACACCAAAGCAAAGCTGCACAGGATGATGATATTTTGATTCAGAATTTCTTTTTTGTACTGTTCTTCAAGCGGCTTAGTGCGCAAAATACCTAAGCGTAATAAGCTATTAGGCACCTGTTGGTGGGTTTCTAGGCGGGCTATTTGATGGGGTGTGAGCGTTTCACTAAAACTGCGCACGCTGCTGCTTAAACCATAACGCGAGCGCAAAGCAACTTGATCGGGTTGCTCTTGTTGCAACAACAATAATTCATAATCCGCACTAGAACCATTGCGCAGAATTTTAGCCAGTGCGGTAGGTTTAAAACTAATACAAAATAAGCCACTTTGATGCTGATCGTTATCCCAAGCCAAGCTCAGATCAAAATGATAAAAATGTGCGCTATGATACATCCGCACAGGCGATGCAGGCGGTTTAAACTGCTGAATATCCATCGCACATAAAGGGCTTTTCTGAGCCGAGGGCATCGGCAATAATGCCCCTTGTGCATTAGCCAGCCGAAACCCTAATGCATCCGAAAAATACGCTTGCACCAGCGTTTGTAACGCTTGATAAGCCGCTTCATCTTGAGGGTGTTCGGCTAATTGTGCGATAGCTGTCTGATAATGACGCACAAAGACTTTTACCTGCTCACGCTGCTCATGTAAAAAATGATACGTCTGAGACACCGCATTGGTGACCGTAATGCTCACCAAGCGTTCTTGGTTATCATGAAAGGTCGTCAAGCGGTTTTCGCCATACCACAGCAGCACCCCGATGAGTAAGGCCAGAATCGGCAAGGTGTAAAAAAAAATATAATAATGTGAACGTTTAAGACCCCATAAATGGGTCGAGTTCAGGCGATGAGGTGCAGGAGAATTCATATTTTATCAGTGACTACGCCATGCACGTCCGCGTCTATACGATATGCTGTCTTCATATAGACTCTAAAACGCGCTCAAAGAAAGAAGGAAACTATGTCTGACTCTCGTAATATGCTGGTTACCAGCGCCTTGCCTTATGCCAACGGGCCTATTCATCTCGGTCATCTAGTCGAATATATTCAAACTGACATTTGGGTACGATTTCAGAAAAGTCAGGGGCATACTTGTTACTACGTATGTGCAGATGACGCGCATGGCACCCCCATTATGCTCCGTGCGGAACAAGAAGGCATTTCACCTGAAGCACTGATTGCAAAAGTATCGCGTGCGCATCAAGAAGATTTTGCCGGGTTCACCATTGGCTTTGACAATTATTATTCCACACATTCCAAAGAAAACCAGCATTTCGCCAATACCATTTATACTCGTTTGCGCGATGCGGGACACATTCAAAACAAGACCATAGAACAAGCATTTGATCCCGAAAAACAAATGTTTCTACCGGATCGTTTCATTTTGGGTGAATGTCCGCGTTGTGGTGCGGCAGACCAATACGGCGACAACTGCGAAGCCTGCGGTGCCACCTACACCCCGATGGAATTAAAAAACCCAAAATCCGCCGTATCCGGTGCCACGCCCATCACCAAAACCTCCGAACACTTTTTTGTCGATTTAAGCGGATTACAGGACATGCTTAAAGACTGGTTAAACAGTGGTGCGGTGCAAGAATCTATGGTGCGCAAACTCAATGAATGGTTTGAAGTCGGTTTAATGCCCTGGGATATTTCTCGTGACGCGCCGTATTTTGGTTTTGAAATTCCTGATGCACCGGGCAAATATTTTTATGTATGGCTGGATGCACCGATTGGTTACATGGCCAGCTTCCAACACTTCTGTGACCGCGAAGGCTTAGATTTTGATGCTTATTGGGGAAAAGACAGCGCTTACGAGCTATATCACTTCATTGGCAAAGACATTATTTCTTTCCATGCCTTGTTTTGGCCCGCCATGTTACACGGTGCCCAGTTCCGCAAACCCACCGCCGTGTTTGCGCATGGCTTTTTAACCGTCGATGGACAAAAAATGTCCAAATCACGCGGCACCTTCATCACCGCCAGCAGCTATCTCAAGCACTTAAACCCTGAATACTTACGCTATTATTTTGCCGCCAAATTAGGCAATGGCGTGGATGACATCGATCTTAGCCTGGATGATTTTATTCAGCGGGTAAACTCAGATTTAGTCGGAAAAGTGGTCAACATCGCCAGCCGTTGTTCAGGTTTTATCAGCAAACGTTTCCAAGGCCGCTTAGCCGCTCAACTGCACGACGCAGACTTATACCAACAATTTGTCACCAGTGGAGCAGAGATTGCCGCCGCTTATGAAGCCCGCGACTACAACAAAGCCATGCGCGACATCATGGCCTTAGCAGACAAAGCCAACCAATATATTGATGAACACAAACCTTGGGTCATCGCCAAACAAGAAGGCCAAGAAGCCCTACTACACAGCGTATGTACTCAAGGCGTTAATCTGTTTCGCGTATTAATGGGCTATTTACAACCCGTGTTACCCCAAACGGCTCAACAAGCGGAAGTCTTCCTACAAGCGCCTTTTGCTTGGCAAGCCGAAGCCTTGCTAGATACCGTCATCAGCCCCTACAAACCCTTGATGACACGCATAGATCGCAAATTGGTGGATGCCATGTTAGACACCTCAAAAGCTGAATTTGAAGCCCAACAAGCGCAAAACAAAACCACCGCTCAAGCCCCCGCGTCAGAGTCATCATCAAACACCATTGACTACGACACCTTTGCTCAAGTGGATTTGCGGATTGCCCGCATAGTAGAAGCGAATGTGGTGGAAGGTGCGGATAAATTGCTACAACTCACCCTAGATATTGGCGAAGAAAAAACCCGCAATGTATTTGCCGGAATTAAAGCCGCTTATCCTGATCCCAGCGTATTGCAAGGGCGTTTAACCGTGATGGTCGCAAACTTAGCCCCGCGCAAAATGAAATTTGGAATCTCCGAAGGCATGGTATTAGCCGCAGGGCCCGGCGGCAGTGACTTATACATCTTAAGCCCCGATGAAGGAGCCACACCGGGAATGCGTGCGAAATAGCGAAAATATCTAGTGCTTTGTCAATTCTAAGAATTAGGTGGTCAAATTTCACCACGGAGGCGCGGAGGTGACACGGAGGGCACAGAGGTGACTTAAATTAAAAGTCTTTCTCCGTGCGCTCTGTGCCTTCTCCGTGTCTCCGTGGTAAAAAATGCAACCCTAAAAAGTAGGCTTGACGAAGCACTAGGCTTTGTTGACATTTGGGGATGAGATAGATTTTTAACTCGTTCCCAAGCTCTGAGACTGTAAAAGAGCCCCACCAAACAATCCCATCACCTCCATAAACAGGGAAGTCCTTTAAACATGTTGACACAAGCCTAAAAACACCACATATGGGTGGTATTATTTGATAAAAAACAGGGTTCTCCCTCTTACATGCGCTGCTTGTGTTTATCAATAACGGATTCATGCTCCCAGCGGTCTATTTGCCGATAGCTATTGTCTGGCTTTGCGGCTCTTTCAAGCGCACCCATTTTTCCAGCAATACCTGCGGTGCGGCACAACGCTTTCTCGCTCCCACGCAAAGCGCGTGGGAACAAGAGAAGAGAAAAGAAACGAGGAAAAGCTGCCGCTGGGTGGCTACTGGGTCGCTACGTGTCGGGTTACGGCTAACGCCTAACCCGACCTACGGACTACGGACTGAAAAACGCCATGCCGCCTTTTATTGTGCTCTTTCAGGGCTGAGTCGGTATCATCGACTGAATCAAGGGCGTTGCCCTGGGCTATAGGGGGACGGGCCAAAATCCACGCCTTTGCAGTTGACGAATACCCCTTGCAACAAGTCTACTTAATGATCTTATCCTTTTAGTTTAAATTCTCTGTAAAATAACTAAATATTACATATTTTTACACTCGCTGAAAAAATGTGTAATACCCTAATTTTTATACTGTAAATCATGGAATCTACTAATGAAAGTGCCGTTTTTAAAAAGACTATCCATCACCAGCAAGCTAACTTTAATTATTTTAGTTGTGAACTTAGTGTTACTCGCGTTAGTGGCGGCTATTCTGCTGATGATTGAACGGGGTCACTTAGAAGAAAATTTGGAGCGCGATCTCACCTCTTTAGCCGAAATGGTGGCGACTAACAGCAATGTGGGCTTGTCTTTTTTAGACAGTGGCGCGGTGAATGAGGTGTTGCGCTCTTTACATGCCCGACCTTATATCATGATGGCTCATGTCTTTACCCGTGATGGTGATCCTTTTGCGCAATATTACCGTGAAGATGTTTTACCGCTAGACAACTTAATCAATATCAAGTCTTTGGATGAAGGGGAGCTTGTTCAGCATAATGCTGAGAATGGTGATTGGTTGGTATCTGAAGGGTTTAACTTTCAAGCGGCACATGCCCATGCGTATACCATTAAGCATGTTATTTATGACAAATTATTTCTAGGTAGTATTTTTATTCAAGCTGATTTGAGTGAGTTCCAACAACGCTTAAACAGTTACAGCATCACTATGTTGGTGGCGATGGGTTTGGGTTTGGTGTTAGCGACGCTGTTAGCGCGGGGTTTACAAGGTACCTTGACGCGCCCTGTTTTTCATTTGCGCGACATCGTGTTGAAGGTCTATACCGAAGATGATTACAGTGTGCGGGCGCGAAAAAACAGCGATGATGAGTTAGGGGAGTTGATTGATGGTTTTAACACCATGTTGTACAGCGTAGAAAAACGCGATCAAGAAATTCTGTCTTTAAATCGTCGCTTAGAAGAAGAAAATCAACGCATGGGAGCGGAGCTAGAAGTCACCCGTAAAATCCAGCAAATGGTGTTGCCTAAACCGTCTGAATTACAATCTATTGATGATCTCGATATTGCAGGTTACATGTTGCCTGCGGATGAAGTGGGGGGCGATTATTACGACGTGTTGCAGCACGAAGGACGGATTAAAATTGGCATTGGTGATGTCACTGGGCATGGCTTAGAAAGCGGTGTGGTGATGTTGATGGTACAAACCGCAGTGCGGGCTTTATTGCTCAATAATGTGACTGATCCTGCGCGTTTTATTGATGTTATCAACAATACGATTTTCTCTAATGTAGAGCGAATGGACTCGGATAAAAACCTGACTTTATCGCTGTTTGATTATCAGGAAGGTACTTTGCATTTTACCGGACAGCATGAAGATATTTTAATTGTGCGAGAAAATGGCGTTGTAGAATGTATTGACACCACGAATTATGGTTTTATCGTGGGTTTAATTGAAGATATTCGAGAGTTTATTGCTTGCGCGGAAATTCATTTAAATGTGGGCGATAGTTTAGTGCTCTATACCGATGGCATTACCGAAGCCCGCAATCATCAGAATAAATTGTATGGCTTAGAACGCTTATGTACGGTGGTGGGACAAAACTGGGATGAATCAGCCGCTGCGATTCAACGTGCCACCATTGATGATGTACAACATTTTGCTGATGGTCGCGCTTTTATTGATGATATTACTTTGTTGGTTGTCAAGCGTTTGTGTTAGGTCGCTTAACAGGGCAGTCGCACTACAATGCGGGGTGAGCTCATCCCAACAATTTTTCAAGGTAATGAATATCCCATCCAGCCCTTTTACGCTTGCCAGCAATGTCTTGCTTAAGAGAAGTGTCTTTCTTCAAAAGATTAAGCGCAATGTGGCGAACCACGGCAAAATTTTCAGCCGCATAGCCTTTTCTAATGCGGCTTTGATCGTAACTATTCAGTTCAAGATGCCATAAGTTTAGATATGTGTCAGACTGGGCAAAAAATTTAACGAGATAGAGTGCCCAATGCAACGCCCCGATGTGTCCTAACTGACATAACCCCAAAAGGATGCGCTCATCCTGAAATTGTTCGATACAGTCGAGCGGTTAGAAGGTTGCATCCACACGCTTGAAGCTCAGTTGGGCAAAGACAGTCACAATAGCAGCAAGCCGCCTTCAAGTGATGGCTTGAAAAAGCCGGCTGCGAATGAGAAAAGTTTGCGTCCTAAACAAAAACGCAAAGTAGGCGGTCAAGTTGGGCATAAGGGACACACGTTAAAATTCAGTCCATCTCCTGATGTGATTGAGACGCATACAGCCCATTTTTGTGAGCATTGCCACAGTCGTTTGTCTGATGTAGATGTTGTTGGCTTTACCGCTCGCCAGGTGGTTGATATACCTGAGTTGAAAATGCAAACAACTGAACACCGTGCTATACGTAGCCAGTGTCCCCATTGCAATGCGCTGACGCAAGCCCCGTTCCCTGTTGATGTTGACCATCGTGTACAGTATGGGCATTGAATCAAAGCGCTCAGTCTAGCGACATTGATAGAGATAGAACGT
>JADGEH010000147.1 GCA_016744475.1 Thiotrichales bacterium
CATGGTGTTTTCATGGTCGTCTAGTCCCCCGGTATCGATCAGGGTGTAGCGACAAGGGCCGAGTTTGCCCACGCCATAACGACGGTCGCGGGTTAAGCCAGGTTGATCGGCGACCAAGGCATCACGGGCGCGGGTTAAAGCGTTTCGTATAGGCTCTAAGTGTGTTATAGACTGCTCAGTGCTGTTGATGGCGACACCACAGCCATACACAAGCGTGACGATTCTCAGCGTGCAACCCATCTATTACAACATGGCTTAATTTCTGCTGGGCATCATGCTCAAAATTAGACTTGTTGCGAGGGGTAGGCATCGTAGCGAAAAGGTGTGCTTTTGAGGCGGTTTTTTCGGTTTTTTGAGACGAATAGCGGGCTATTGGTGGAGAAAAAGCGGAAAAACAGGCCAAAATCCACGCCTTTGCAGTCGATGAATACCCCTTGCAACAAGTCTATTTATCTTCCCCCTCACTTTAAGCCAGCAAACATCGCCTTGAACACACTCTTTCATCTGATATTTCACCCCACCTTGTGGCGGCAACGGCTACACCAGCAATGTGCTGATATATCCCCCATCTTCACTTGGTTTGATGTCCGTCACGCCACCTGCCAGCACAATGTGCTCAGCCGTTTGTTGCTGCATAATTATCTGTTCACCCCTTTGCTCACTGCGTTACTGGTGGCTTTTTTATTGTGGATGGCGGGCTGGGGGGCTAATCACATCCAACTGGGCGTGGTATGCGCTTGGGTGTGGCATCTCACCAGCCTATCACTGCTGGGCTTAAGTTTGTCCGTCTCGACGGGCATTATTGTCGGCACCTTGGGTGGACTGGCGATGGGTTTAAGTTTAGGCGGCTTGCATATTGGCTTATTGCCCGTGGCAGCCTTGAATCTCGGTGCTATTGGCGTGGCTTGCAGTGTGTTATTGCATCTACTCAATGAAAAACGCCGTCACAGCTTAAGCAAAGAAACGGGTAGCATCATCATCGGGGTACTGGTCAGTGCGGGCATTTTATGGTTGGGCTATGCATTAGCCCTCATCTTATTGCCAGGGCTGACAGAAATGACGGATTTAGACAATCAAAATGCCTATTTAATCGGCATTATTGCTTGGTTAGGTTTAGCGATTGGCTGGCTTAGCGGAGGCTGGCGCTGGGGCATTCTATTCGGCGCTGCCTTTGCGGCGATTATTTGGGGCTTTTTTCTGCGTGATGCCTTGGATAGCTCATGGCCGGAAAACTTGGCTTATGCTTTAAACGACACCTTTCTCAGTGCGTCTTTAAGCCTCTTGCTTAACGGATTGTTTGTGTTGCCTTATTTATTGGCGCGGCGTTTAGCGGACATGCGTGCCGGGATTGCCGCTGGCAGTTTTGTGGTCAGTGGGCTTTATTTATTCGTCGCTTGGAACTTCCAAGTCGAACTCTGGGTGAGCTGTCTAGGGCCCGGATTACTCCTGCTGGGACTGAGCCAAAGTTATTGGCGACCCTGGTTGTTATATCCTTTTTGCGAAGCCTGGAACTTACTGACTTATCAAGCTGAAGTCCGCCGTTTCAATCGTGGCGAATGGTCACAAGAAGAGCCTTATCTGCGTTTTCACACGGCTTTTTGGGATGAACAACAACGCTTGCCTCTGTACAGCTTGGAAAGACATCTGGTGTGCTTATTTGAACACGCGCCCGACATCGCGCCTCAGTGGTTAGACCGTCTCGGCGGCAAGCCTCAAGCCTGGGTGATTAGCGTTGTTTATCAAGAGCTTGATATTCGCCAAATGGAGCAGGTCAACAGCATTGAAGACATCAGCCACACCTACCAACATTTGCACAGCCAATACATAGGCACTGCCAATGGAGCCGTGCTACAGCAATTCAAAAGCGTCAGCCATGATGTCGAAGCCGCCCTGGCACAAAGCAGCCATTACGCTCAACGCATGATGTTAAATGAACTAGAAACTCGTTTTAATCAATTATTGCTCGATTTAAACCGACATCCTTCCAATCTCACACAGCGCTTTTATCCTTTAGCGATGGTCTGGCGTGAATACATCATTCAAGCCGCTCAAAGCATGGAAGCCCTCGCCAATGATTTACAAGAAATCCACAATCCTTATGTGGTCGGCATTCCTCTGACGGCTCAACAAAATATTTTTGTAGGCCGTCGAGATGTTATTGCACGGATTGAAAAACTCCTGCTGGATCAACGCTGTCCACCCATTTTGCTGTACGGACAACGACGCACAGGGAAAACCTCTGTGCTGAATAATCTTAGCCGCCTACTCTCCAGCCGCTTCTTATTTGCTTATGTCGATTTTCAAAGCCCACGCCTACTCAGCGGTGATATTTCGGGTTTATTGTATGGATTAGCCCATGCGCTGAGTCGTGCGACCGAACGCTATCCTCAACATCAGTGGCCTCAGTTAGAACGCGAAGCACTGAATGAACATCCTTTTGACGCCTTTGATGCTTGGTTAGATCAAGTTGAAAGTGCTTTAGAAGAACACACTTTGCTGATTGCACTGGATGAATTTGTCACTTTAGAAGAAGCCCGCTCACGCGGACATCTCAGCGATGCTGCGGTGTTTACCTTTCTGAGCATGTTGCGTCACATCATCCAGCATCGCCAACGCTTTCGCCTACTTCTGGCAGGTTCTCACAGCTTAGATGAACTCAACCGCTGGGCGAGTTATTTGATTAATGTGCAAATTGTGCATTTGGGTTTTTTATCCAGTAGTGAAGCCCAGCGCTTAATTGAAAAACCCGTAGAAGAATTTTCTCTACGTTACAGCGAAGCCGCTGCACAGCGCGTATTAGAAGTCACCCATGCACATCCAGCTTTAGTGCAATTGTTATGTAGTGAAATTGTGGAACTGAAAAATACTCAGCCGATTGAAAAACGCCGTTTAGCCGCACTCGGTGATGTAGAAGATGCTATTCCGCAAGCCCTCATGACAGGCGCTTTTTTCTTTAATGATATTGCTTATAATCAAATTGAAGAGGCGGCGCTTGACGTGTTACATTTTATTGCGAAAGCTGGAGAAGAAGGTTGCGTAAGGCAAACTGCATTACAAGAAAAATTTAGCGAGGGCTTATTGCACCACTTAAAACAACTGAAACGTAGAGAACTGATTGAAAACTGTGGAAGCAATGAGCACCCAGCTTATCGCATACAGGTAGAAATGATTAGACGGAGTGTGGAGGATTTATAAATTCCCCTCTTTAACTCGTTCCCATGCGCCGCATCACTGCCATTAAGTTAAGGAAAAAACTTAGAATTCAAGCTACTCGCTTCCCCTCCTTGAAGGAGGGGGAATAAAACCAACTGCTTGCAATACTACTAGGCTTCACTGAATGGCAGTGATGCGCCGCATGGGAATGCCGTCTTGACCGCGTTGCGGTCACCGATACAGAGATAATATTTCAGTGACTGGAACATTATCCCTATAGCCCCTCCCCAGTTTACCCAACAAAAAATACAGTTTATAAGCGCTATCAATATAAAATATGCTATAAAAACTCCGCTCTTGTTCGGAGACGCTGGATACGAAGAACTCTGGAGAGCCTAACCTTTCACTGGATACGCTTTTATGCTGAATTATATTTTGCGCAATTTGTTTCAACGCCTGGTTTTACTGTTTGTCGTTTCCATCATCGCCCATGCGGTGGTGCATTTAGCCCCTGGCGAACCCAGCGAAGTAGACCCCAGCAATCCGCGTATGCAGGCTGAAGATATTGAAAAAATCCGCGCCGCCTTTCACCTCGATAAACCCATGTATCAACAGTATTTTTACTGGATGCGTGATCTCATGACGGGCGAGCTAAAATCATTCAAAGATAGCCAGCCTGTGTTGCCTAAAATTGCCGAGCGCTTTATGAATTCTCTGCCATTGTTTATTTTTGCCACGTTATTGGTATGGACTTTATCCTTTCCGGTGGGCATTCAAGCCGCGCTGCATCGCGGCGAACTCTATGATCGTAGCACCACGTTTTTGGCCTATTTGCTCATATCCATTCCTAGCTTTTTTCTGGCTTATTTATTAATTTTATGGGTGGTCAATACCTTTGGGGTGCCCGTTATTGGGATGCGAACTTTCGGCATGGAAGACGCTAATCCTTTATATGTTCAAATGGATAGACTCTGGCATTTAGTGCTACCGTCATTGATGTCGGCGTTGGCGGGGGTTGCTGTGTTATCTCGCTATGTGCGCTCACAGATGCTAGAAGTCATCGGGCAAGATTACGTGCGCACAGCCAAGGCCAAAGGCTTGGATCATGACACGGTGATTTATGGACACGCCCTGCGCAATGCGCTTTTGCCTTTTATTACCATGTTTGGCTTGATGCTCCCCGGTTTAATTGGGGGTTCGGTGATTGTCGAACAAATATTTGCCTGGCCAGGTATTGGGCGGCTCAGTTATGAAGCGATTTTAGCGCGAGATTTCCCGGTGATTTTAACCATTAATTTCATTGCTGCCGCTTTAACGCTGGCAGGCACTTTTATATCTGACGTGCTCTATGCGTTAGCCGATCCGAGAATTCGCTTAAGCTGATTTTTTTCAAAAAAACAAGGAGATAGTATTTATGGGATTTCTAGCAGGCAAAAAAATCTTAATCGTTGGCGTAGCCAGTAATCGTTCTATTGCTTGGGGTATTGCCAAAGCTATGCACCGCGAAGGCGCAGAACTGGCTTTCACCTATCAAGGCGAAAAATTACAAGGGCGGGTAGAAAAATGCGCCACAGAATGTGACTCAAGCTTAGTGCTGCCTTGTGATGTCAGCAGTGATGAGCAAATTGAAGCGGTATTTACTGAATTGAATAAACACTGGGATGGCTTGGATGGCATTGTACATTCCGTGGCTTTTGCACCCGGAGAAGCGCTTAAAGGGGATTTTGTCGATGGTTGTTCACGCGAAGCCTCGAAAATCGCACACGACATCAGCTCTTATAGTTTCACCGCTTTAGCTAAAGCGGGGCGTGCGATGATGCAAGGACGCAACGCCGCTATGGTGACGATGAGCTATCTCGGTGCTGAGCGCGTGTTGCCAAATTACAACTTAATGGGCTTAGCAAAAGCCAGCTTAGAAGCCAATGTACGTTACATGGCAGGCAGCTTAGGCCCTGAAGGCATTCGTGTTAATGCTATATCTGCAGGGCCCATTCGCACTTTAGCCGCTTCAGGTATTAGTGATTTTCGTGCCATGTTAGAGCGTGCCGAAAAAACCGCGCCTTTACGTCGCAATGTCTCCATTGATGATGTCGGCAATACCAGTGCTTTTTTATGCTCTGATTTAGCCGCAGGCATCACTGGAGAAGTGATTTATGTCGATGCGGGCTATCATGTGATGGGTATGGAAAACCTATAACCAATATGAGTATGTGGAGGGTAACACGGCTTAAAGTGGTGTTACTTCTCAAAGCACAATGTCTCTTAGAGAAAAAATATGACTAAAGACAGTACAAGTGAACATTTAAGTGAAGAAGAAGTCTTAGAAGAACTGGTCGCAGAAGAAGAAGCTAAACTGGCTCGTCAGCGAGGCCGGGGCAATGTGCTGTGGGGTTTGTTGGGCTTATTCTTATTAGCCGTATTAGCTGCACAATATGTTTGGTTCACACAACGTGATGATGTTTTGCAACATGAGCAGATGCGTCCTTGGTTAGAAACAGTCTGTGAATACGCGGCTTGTCAGCTACCGACCACTCGCGCTTTATCGCAATTGCATATCAGCAAAAATTATATGGATAAACATGATAGCCATAAAGAAGCGGTGTTATTGCATTTCATTTTTGTTAATCAAGCTCATTTTCCACAACCTTATCCCGGCGTAGAAATTCGCTTTGAAGATGAAAACAACAAAGTCGTGGGTTTACGTCGTTTAGCGCCTAAAGATTATCTGAATGCAGTAGAAGATGAACTGGAGTTATCACCGCATCAACCCGTACATGTTAATCTCGAATTACAGAATGTAGTCCCCAATATGCATACCTTTGGTTATTCTATTCAGTTTATTTAATTCACGCTGATAACCACTGCACCAAATAAAACAACATAACGCCTTCAGAAGAACGTGAAGGCCCGCACACCACTGCGGGATAAAAATGTTCTTCAGGCTTAGCCCCCTCCAATGCTGCTTCACGCGATGCCACGACCTGCACGCAATTATCAGGAAAACGCCCACGCTTTTGTCGGTGAGGCGCATAAATCACGGCAAAACATTGTTTGACGTTAGGGTCTTGAAGCAATTGTTCAATTCGAGGCATCAGTGATAAATAGCTTGAGTTTGAGTGTGGGCATTAAAAAGACGGCGGAGAGATTATGGTAAAGCTAATCGTGGTGTCTTGGCGGGTCGGTATAACACACTGATTTTACCAATCATTTGCACCAATTCAGCGCGACTACGTTGACATAAATCCTGACTTAATTGCCGACGTTCATCACGCTCAGCACTGGCAATCGTGATTTTTATCAGCTCATGGGTTTCCAGTACCAATTCAAGTTCTGCCAAGACACCATCGCTTAAACCTTTGTCTCCAATCATCAGCACTGGCTTGAGGTGGTGAGCAAGACCGCGCAGATGGCGAGTTTGTTGTGAATTCAAAGGCATATTATTTCTCCGGGATGAAGGTGTTTTAGGAAGCGGTTTTATACTATCATCATGACATCAGTTACAACCTTGAGAGCCCCTAAATCATGTCAAAAATTACTTCTTTCTCTATTTCTTTGCTGCTGTTGTGTACCACAAGCCTGGTACACATCGCAGTCTCTGCCGCAGAAACAGCCGCAGCAGCCCCTAAAAATTATCAGATCATCTACAACGCCCCTGATCCCAGCGCCCCTTTGCGTCGTCGTGAAGCAGGTCTAGTCGATGACTCCGTACTTGGCGGCTCAGTCTCGCGGGGCTTAAGCCGTGGTTTATCGCGTGGCTTAAGTCGCGGCTTGAGTCGTGGTTTATCCAGGGGCTTATCACGGGGTCTAAGCCGAGGTCTATCACGCGGTTTAAGTCGCGGTTTATCCAGAGGTTTATCACGCGGCTTAAGTCGCGGTTTGTCGCGGGGGTTAAGCCGAGGCTTATCAAGAGGTGTCAGTCGCGGTGTGTCCAGAGGCGTATCTAGGGGCGTATCAAGAGGCGTGAGTCGCGGTGTATCCAGAGGTGGAGAAGCGGCTGCGATTGTAGATGGTGCAAAACAAGCACAAGCCCATCATGAAGGTGATACCGATGAACATGCAGCAGAAACCGAGAAAAAAGAAGAACATCATGAAGCCGAAGAAGATTTAATCGCTTTACCTGATTTAATGGCCCCTTTGGCACCGCCTCATACAGGTTTGACCACTCAAGCACAGCCCACGCTGTATTTTTATATTTCTGTAGACTGGCCCGTGATGTTGGAATTTACCATCAACAAACGTCGCGCCCCCAAACCGGTCATCCACGTAGAATTACAACCCCCTGCTAGTGGCTCATTCGCCAAAGGCTTCCACAGCGTGTCCTTAGCCGAACACGGCGCAGCATTAGAAGCGGGAGAGACTTATGAATGGTTCGTCTTCATCACGCCTGATCCAGTAGAACGCACGGGCGATATACTCGCCAGCGGCACCATCAAGCGCATCGCCCCTAGCAGCGCACTCACCGCCGCCTTACAGCAAGTCCCACTTAATCAACAACATACAGTGTACTCACAACAAGGTATTTGGTATGACGCGGTGGATAAACTGCACCAACATGTGAAAGGTAACGACTTGCGCCGTTTACGCGCTGAACTCAGTGACCAAGCCAAAATGCCAAAATTGGCGATATTTGATCGCGCTCAACTCTAAACATGGCACATTTTGCTGTTTCCCGCTCCGCTCGCGTGCGTCAGATGTTGAGGGCATGGCTGCGGAGCATTGTAGGCATCGCTCTCATCGTCATCGCGCTGATACTGCTTGTCGTGATATTTGAGCCGAGCTTACGTCAACAGATGGAATCCTCACCTCATTCCGACACCCCATTACATTCCAGCAAAGATGAAGGCGCTCACACCGAATACCGCAGCCGAGGACTCAGCAGCTTAAGCGGTATTAGCTTATCCTCAGCACCCCCTCCTCCCCCCGCCCCCAAACGCAAGCAGGCCAAAGAGCAAAAACAACTCAACCGCCTGCGCGCTTTATCACAAATGGTTAACATGCCCACGCAGTTAGCTGCGCGAGAAGAAGTGGAAGAAGAAGCCGATGAGCCAAACGATGGCGCTTTTTTACGTCAAAACAAAACGGACGCAGACAGCTTTCAAGCCATACCACAAGCCGAACCAGAACCAGACAGTATGAGAGGCATTCTGGGGATGAGTGGAAGAGGAGAACTACGAGGATTACTGCCGACGCTATCCAGCACACCGGTAAAACCCCTGGCTTTTGATGACAACGAAGCATTAGATGATGCGGTGAGTCTGGAGATGATCGACCAAGACAAGCCCATTTTTTCTAGCGACTTTCTGCATACCCGCCACAACACACAAGCGCTGGATTTCAAAGAAGCCACCGGTTATTGGACAAACACCTATGTGCCCGGTGATCCGCTGCTGCGGCGTTTGCATGTCCGCCTCAAACGACAAAAACTCAACTTCCCCGATCAAACTGTACAAACCCTGTGGCAACCTTTTGATCCACCTCAACAAGCCGCGATGGCACTGTATCTAAACACTGACAAACGTGCCGTACAAGGCGCGACCCGTTTACTGCTGCAAATCGGTTTAAAAGGCACCGCCCGCCACAGCGGACGACGTTCTGCCATGAATGTGGGATTAGTGCTTGATTTGCGCGGCGACATCACGCCACATCACAGCACACTCATGCGCGCCCTGCTGCAAGCCTTTGTGCAAGCGCGACAAAGCGATGATCAATTCATCCTCACCATTGTTGGTCGTCCCGGCGGCGTGCTGTTATCCGCAGAAGATTTTCGTCACGGCCCCATGAGTCTGGCTTTACCCCATTTATTTGGCGATGCGCCGCCGCCCAACAACACCTCGCTCAACTTAACCCAAGCCATTGATGCCACCGCACAACAACTCAAACACACCGATACCCCCAGCGCCTCCTTGGGCAGCAGCCTGTTAATCTTAATCACCGATAAATCGCTCGGCACTCATGCGGCAACGCTACAAGAACAAGCGCATCAATACGCCACGCAAGGCATCCCCTTTAGCGCGATAGGCATTGGGCAAGGTCTTGAACAAGAAGCGCTGGAAGAATTGGTCGTTCTAGGCCAAGGCCACCTACGCCTATTAGATCGAAGCAGCGATGCCGTCAGCCTCGTCGATAGAGAACTACACGCCGTCAGCCGCGTAGTAGCGCGTGCGCTGCGCCTCAACATCCGTTTACAACCCGGCGTGAAACTCATAAACATACCCGGTTCACAACGCTTAGACCTTCATCGCAGCGAACAAATGCGCCAAGCCGAGCGCAGCATCGACCAACGTTTAGCCAAAAATTTAGGCATTGCACAAGATCGAGGCAGTGACGACGACGGCATCCAAATCGTCATACCCGCTTTTTACGCCAACGACAGCCACGTCATCTTGCTCGACGTGCTGGCAGAAAAGCCCGGGCAACTGGCAGAAGTCAGCCTGCGTTACAAAGATTTAGTCTATCTACGCAACGGCGTAAGCCGCACCGCGCTGAATGTAGGCCGCGAAGTCACCCCCGCAGGCCCGCTAGAATTAAATGTATGGAAAAACTTACTCGCCTTACAACTAGCCGATACCGTCAAACAAGCCGGAACACAACTAGAACAAGCACAAAAACAACAGGCCATCGCCTTATTAAACCACTACCAAACCGTGCTTAAACAAGTCCAGAATCAAGTCTTAGCATGGCAACAAGATCAAGAACTGCAACAAGACCAGCACATGCTACAACGCTACGTGCAATTGTTGCACAACAGCGCCCCTCAACAACTCCCTCCCATCGCTGATTCCCTACAATACGCAGGCTTCGCCAAAGTGCTCTCGGTGCGCCACGGGGAAGAAGATTAGACTTGTAAGGTCTTATGATAATTTTCCCCACAAAGTTTATTTACAAGCTTCCTTTTCTTAAAGAATTCAATAAACATGGAAAAAATAAGATTCTGACTAAGGCAATAGGGTTCAATCAGGCTTATTTCCATTCATTTGTATTTATAATAATTTACCCTCCTTTATTCATTTTGAGTAATAGAATCGAGTTTTACGAGAAAAATTTATTCATGAATGATATTGTTCAATACTTAATAGTGGTATCTATTTATTGTTTAACCTACCTAATCATCATTAATGTTGTAGTGATTTATAGAATGAAGAAAATCATAAAGATAAAAAATAAAATATTTTAGATAAGCTTGAGCTTGTTTGAAACGT
>JADGEH010000148.1 GCA_016744475.1 Thiotrichales bacterium
ATAAATCATCTTGCGCTGTCATATCTTTAATTTACCTCATGGATTTTATTAATATTAAGTCAAATAATTATATTACACATATTATGTAATATAGCTATAGTCTGATGCCACTACTTAAAAACTTTAAAGCTTTCTTTGTTGCGCCTAAACAAGCGGAGCAAGATGTTCCTGCGCCACAAAAAAGCCCCGATGATCAAAAAATCATTGATGCTTTATGCAAACGCCACCCTGGTATGGATCGATTGCTTTGGGTCTTAGACCAAGAAGAAGGCGAGTTTTCCTTATATTTTGCCCGTTGCAATGTGCCTGAATACCGCAAAGCTTTAAGCGCTGCCTTGATTATGGAATGCGAGAAAAATATTATTGAAATAGATGTGCATGAGTTAGATTTTGATCCAAAAAAAAGTGCGCTTGATGTGTCCTTACAGCAAGCATTAGCCGATGCACCGCCGCACAGCCCCGTGTTCCTCTATGGATTAGAGCGACTCTTACCCATTGATGAAAAAAAATTACAAGACCGCACTTTGCAACAACTCAATTGGCGACGCAGTGCCTATGCCCGCCTGAAACGCCCTTTGGTGATTTGGTTATCTGATGCAGCTTTAAGCTTGCTGGCACAAGGCGCACCGGATTTCTACGACTGGTACAGCGGCTTTTATGAATTTGATGTGCCTGAAGAAGAACGTCCGCATTTCACCCAAAAAAGTTTAGAACAAGCCAAAGCAGGGCGTGTGCATCCTGCTTATCGTTTAAATGAAGCAGGAAAACTTAAATTGATTCATTATTTGCAGGGTTTATTGGAGGAAAGCACTGAAACCTCTGAAGAAGTATTAGAACAATTAAATGATTTATGTGGTTTATATTTTTATTTAAGTGACTATCAAGCACTCATTGAATATGCACAACAGATGTTGGTGTTAGCCAAAGAATTGGAAAACAAAAAGCGGATGTCTCAGGCGCATTCTAATCTTGGTTTGGCGTATTCTGGGTTAAATGACTATGAACAAGCACAAGAACATCAACAACAGACTGTACAGCTTGCTCAAGAAATAGATAATAAAGGTCTTTGGGCACAAACTTTAAGCAGCTTAGCCACAACAGAACAAGTGCTTGGTGACTACGAAGCAGCTTTAGAGCATTACCAACAAGCTTTAGCGGTTCATCAACAAGTGGGGAATCATCAGTGGGAAGCGGGTACTTTATGTTACATGGCAGACCTGTATCAACAACAAGGAGAATATTCCCAAGCTTTGCAAGCCCTAAAACAGGCTTTACCCATAGCACAACAAATTCAAGATAGAAATGAAGAAGCCATTTGCTTAAGATTATTAGGGGATGTTCACCAAGCCCAGGGCGAGTATGAACAGGCTTTAGTCCTTTACCAACAGGCGTTGCACATCAATAAAGAACTGGGTGGACGACAAGGTGAAGCGGTTAATCTCAGTTGTATTGGCAATATTCACCAAGCCCAGGGGAAATATGAACAGGCTTTAGCCCTTTACCAACAGGCGTTGCAAATAGAACAAGCATTAGGCAGGCGGCAAGGCGAGGCGGTTGTTCGGCAGCAAATGGCAAGCGTTTATCTGGCACAAAATGATATGGACAGAGCTTGGGCGCATTTACAAGCGGCTCAACAGACCCTTGAAGCCTTGAAAGCACCTGGCAGCTTATCTCTTACTGTGTTGGTGATGGGGGATTATTATCAGGCCAAAGGGCACACCGATGAGGCGCAGGCACACTGGCAAGCGGCTTATGATTTGGCAAAACCCATCGGCTTTGCTAAAACTTTGCGTGAGTTGGAACAGCGAGGCGTAAAGTAGGATGGGCAAAGCGCAGCGTGCCCATCAAGCGCGTCCCTTAAAGGCCCTCTTTGCTTTTCACACGCTCTGGTTCCCATGCACCTGCGTAGGAACCCCAATGATCACTGTCATTAAGTTAAGGAAAAAACTTAGAATTTAAGCTGTTAGCTTCCCCTCCTTCGAGGAGGGGATTGAGGGGGGGTGGGCAAAGGCCATATTCCTTAAAAAATACTACTAAGGAGTACAGCTTTTAATCACCACCCCCTAGCCCCCTCCTTCGAGGAGGGGGAATAAAATCAACTGCTTGTAATACTACCGAGCTTAACTTAATGGCAGTGACCCCAATGATGGGCACGCTATCGCTTTGCCCATCCTACATTTCTAGCCCCTTTTGGCTTCACAAAGCTAAAAATCTTTTAATATCTTTGGTTTAGCCAGTCCATAACCTTGTGCGTAATCAATATTGAGAGCGCGTAGTGTGGTGAGGATCGGTTCTTGGGTTTCGATGAATTCGGCAATGGTGCGGATTTGTAAAACGTGACTGATGTCATTGATCGAGTGAACAATGGCTTTGTCGAGATCGTTTTGTAAAACGTTGTTGATGAGGCTGCCTTGGATTTTGAGAAAATCCACTTTGAGATCACGTAACACACTAAATGAGGCGGAGCCTGTTCCAAAATTATCCAGCGCAAAACGGCAACCGCTGAGTTTTAACTGACCTAGCAGGTATTGGGTGCCTGAGATGTTGGTGGTGGCACCGAGTTCGGTGAATTCAAAGCAGATTTTTTCACCAGGAATCTGGTAGTGCTGGAATTGCTCCTGCACAAAGGTGGGGAAGTTTTTATCACCGAGAGAGCTATCGGCTAAATTGATGGAGGCGAGATAGAGCTGGTCTAAATGTTCAGGATGTTTATGCAGCCATTGACAAAAGTGTTTCACTACCCAGCGGTCTAAAGTGGGTAATAAGTTGTAACGATCAGCGGCGGAAAAGAAAGCACCCGGTAAGATGAGCCGTTTGGGGTGTGCGGGGTCTTGCATACGCACTAGAATTTCGTAGTGTTCCCCTGACTGTAAGGCGGGGTTGAGCGGGACAATGGCTTGTTGAAATAGGAGAAATTGATCGCGTTCTAGGCTTTCGTGTAAACGCGCCAGCCATTGTCCGCTGTCGATGCGCTGATGTTTTTCTTCGTGATACACCTGCACTTGATTGCGTCCGCTGTCTTTCGCCATCGAACAAGCAGCATCAGCCATGCTGAGCAGTTTGCTCATGTTGCCATGTAATTGATTGATGGAGACCACGCCGATACTCGCACCGATACTAAAAACATGGGTATCCCAAGAAAACCGAATGGCTTGAATGGCTTGGCAGATTTTTTCTGCAATGACCAGCGCACCGTCTAAGGGGCAGTGTTCGAGCAGAAAGCCGAATTCATCGCCGCCTAATCGCGCCGCCGTATCGTGTTGGCGAATTTGCAGCCGTACCACTTTGCTCACTTGCCGCAGTAGTTCGTCTCCTGCGGCATGGGTACAGGTGTCATTGACGATTTTGAAGCGGTCTAAGTCCATGTATAGCAAAGCATGTTCTGCGTTGTTAAGGCGAGCATCTTCGGTGAGGATTTGTAGGCGTTTTTCAAATTCGCGGCGGTTGATCAAGCCTGTGAGCGAGTCGTGGTGGGCTTGGTATTCAATATCACGCGCCATTTGGCGACTGAGTGTGACATCGTGAAAGACTAATACCATGCCAATGATGTGGTTGTCTCGGTCTCGAATCGGTGCGGCGGAGTCTTCTATGGCAAATTGTTGCTGCCCGTCTTTGTGTAGCAGGAGCATTTGCGGGGTGATTTCGGAGGTGTTATGCGGGAGTTCTAATTCGCTGGGTAAGGGGATGTGTTCGGTTTGTAAACTGCATTCGTCAACAATGTTAAATACGCTGGACAGCGATTGTCCGATGGCTTCGCGGTTTTTCCAGCCAGTGAGTAAGCTGGCAACGGGGTTGAGGTATTCGACCCGCTGTAAGGCATCGGTGGTGATTACGCCGTCGCCAATGGATTCGAGTGTGACTTGGGCTTTTTCTTTTTCGTCAAATAAAGCTTCTTCGGCTTTTTTGGCTTTTAGCATGTAGTCGATGCGATTGCGCAAAACATCCCAGTTGATCGGCTTCATCACATAATCAGTGGCTCCTGATTGATAAGCGCGATCTACCCAATCACGATCTCCATAGCCTGTGACCATGACGACGGGGACAGAACGGCCTTCTGGTGTGCGTTTGATCTGCTCACAGGCTGAAATGCCATCCAGCACGGGCATGTCTGCATCCATGAGGATTAAGTCTGGCGCTTGTGCCAAAAAAGCTTCGATGGCTTGTTGACCATTTTCAGCAGTGTCCACTTCGTAATCATAGCCTTCGCTTTGTAGGGTGTTGACCATAATGGCTAACAACACGGGCGAATCTTCGGCTATCAGAATACGACCCGCCGTATGGCGCGGGGGAGGAGGGTTCAGGTGTTGGATGGTGGAGGAATTCATGTTTTATTTAACTCGCGCTCTAAGCTTGGAATCAGCTTTTGCAACTCTGCTTCAATGGCCTCCAATTCTAACTGGGCTGTATCTATGTTACCCGAACGGACTGACATTTCCAGTATCTTGCATCGACGGCCTAATTCTAAAGCACCAATTTGTGCCGCCTCACTTTTAAATTGATGCGATGCACGTTTCAAGGTGTCTTGATCTTGTTGCTGCCACGCGGTTTTTAAACGCTCTAGTTGTTGTGGAGCATAGTCTAAGAATTGTCGCAAAATAGTGGGTAAGTGTTCTTTTAATGCCTGCCGTAAAGCGGCGAAGCTTTTCGCATCTAAGGCGGGTGTCGCCGTATCGCTGGCTTCTTGAGTGGGCAATGAAGGCGTTTCTGGCAGTGTGCGGGGGATATGAGGCTGCGCATATTCCCAGCGCTCTAAAGTGTTTTTAAGCACGGGTAAGCTAATGGGTTTGCTCAGATGTTCATCCATGCCTGAAGCTCGACTGCGTTCACGGTGTTCTGCTAAAGCATGAGCGGTTAAGGCAATGATGGGAATGCGGGTGTTTGTAGCGAGTTCTCGTTGACGGATTTCTATCGCAGCATCATAGCCGTCTAATTCAGGCATTTCACAATCCATTAAAATTAATTGATAAATGCCTTTTTCCCAAGCCCTCAGCACCTTAACTCCATTATCGACCACATCACTGATATAACCTAAGCGCTCTAACATGCGTTGAATCACGGTTTGGTTAATCGGACTGTCTTCCGCGACTAGAATACGAAAATTTTTATGCTGAATAGGGGGCGCATCTCCATACATTAAATCGTGAGTGCTTGCGTGGTCTGTCACTATCTGCGCTGCTTTCGTCACTTGCATCCGCTGAAAACGAGCAGTAAACCACAATGCGCCCTGCCCTGCCACGCTGGCAAAATGCATATCACCTTGTAACAGGTGGCTCAGCGTTTTTGCGGTCTCCAAGCGCCAGTGCATTTGCTGGGCATCCGCTGTGACGGTGTTTTTCACCGATGCGGTATCGGAATAATGCATTTGTGAGACAGAAAACTTCAAAGCCACTTCGGTATTGGCATGTTGATGGGCCGACACATACAGCGTAAAACGTCGCGAGCTGTTGTAGACCACTATCGCTTGTTGGTACAAACTCAATAATAATTGACGCAACAGATGCTTATCCCCCATCAGCATCAAGGGCACATCATCGGCTAATTGCAATTCAAAATCAGGCCGTGCTTTATCAGCCAGTTCGCTGTTTAAGCGTTCGAGTAATTGGCGTAAATTAAACACCTCCTGCTGTAAAAGCGGGTAAGCTGGGCGCGGCGTTTGGTTGAGATGCAACGCCGATAAATAATGTGCGCACCGCTGTAAACGCTTTAATGCGTCGGGTTGCCGATGGCTCATCAGCACATTCGCTTGTAATTGAGCCAAATCGCTATGCAGACCGTCTAATGGCAACGCCCAAGCGTGTTTTAATTGCTCTTGTTCTAATAACAGACTCATATAACGCACATGCAATTGCGCTAATCTCAATAATTCTTCTTCATTAAACAAAGCCTTATCATGTAATAACAATAAGGCTCCCAAGGGTTTCCCGCTTAATTGAAACAAGGGTACCAACAGAAAATGTTGAATATTCCAAGCAAAAGGCGGCTGCCATGTCAGCCTTGGGCACTGTTGGGCAGTATAGCTGTGGAGCACCGCAGCATTTGACCATTCATTAAAAAAATCATTGGATAACAAATCCTTGGGGGGTTCTCTAAAACTCCCATCCAACCAAGCCGTATGCGCAAACAAGTGCAAGGGGCTACGATCATTAATTTGAGTTAACAGGGCATAACGAAATTGAATAATGTGCTTGAGTTCAATAAAACAAAGGTTCAAGGCATCATGAAAATCTGTGTTGAGTTTTTTCAGCATTTCTCCTAACCTTCCAACTGATATGACATGAGGCTTCTTTTTTGCTTAGGAAGCTAACATTTTATAACTTAAGCGCAATAGGCTTTGGAACCCGATGTGCTGATACCGCCGATACCGCCGCGCAATGTTATAAAATATTTAATTGACGCTACGCAAAGACTACACAAGGTATACTTGTCCAGGGTTTTTCGTTCAATACCACCCTCGCCATCGGTCTATGATGTGCCGTCATTGCTCCACATTGAGTTTACATTTGCATCGTGTGTGCTGGAATTATCCATGCACTTCACGCAGTAAGCGTAAGCTGAGTTCTTAAAAATACCCAGGCTTTCCGATACATTAAAACACTTATGAAACAGCTTACCTTTTGGGTTTTATCTTTATTCTTAAGTTCATCCTTGTTGATGGCCCTGCCTGATGAGGCTCTCGCCGCCAGCAATACAGATGTCAAAAAGCTATTAAAAACTAAACGTTGCCCGCGTTGCAATTTATCATCTGCGATATTACGGGGGAAAAACTTATCTCGTGCACGTCTCAATAGCGCTAATTTATCCCGTGCTAAATTACGCCGCGCCAATTTACGCGGGGCCAATTTAAGCCGCGCCAATTTAAGCGGGGCCAAATTAGAAGGAGCCAATCTGCGAGGAGCCAATTTACGCGGTGCCAATTTGCGCGGTGCCAATCTACGCGGTGCCAATCTACGCGGTGCCAATTTAACCGGTGCCAATTTAACCGGTGCCGATACACGCAATGCAAATTTGCGTGGGGCTAAAACCAAAGGGGCTAAGGGTTTAAAAATCAAGAGTAAAAAATCCTCTAGGTCTAAACCCCGAGCACGCCGTAGATCGCGTAAATAAGCCTCCGCTGTTGTCTTACTTTAAACCATAAAAAAACGCGCTCTTTATGAGCGCGTTTTTTTATGGCTTCATCATCAGCCTGACACAAAGTGAGGCATCCACAAAAACATCAGATTTTTTCCTCACTGTGTTTTTTAAGCTTTGAAGTTTTCCGCTACAAAATCCCAATTGACTAAGTTCCAAAAAGCTTCCAAATATTTTGGACGGGCATTGCGATAATCCACGTAATACGCATGTTCCCACACATCACAAGTCAATAATGCTTGGCTGTCTCCGGTTAAGGGTGTGGCGGCATTGCTGGTGCTGGCTAAAGCTAAGCTACCATCAGCATTTTTCACCAACCAACCCCAACCAGAACCAAAAGTAGTGATCGCGTTTTGGGAAAATTTGTCTTTAAATTCGGCAAAAGAACCAAAGCTGGCATTAATCGCATCAGCCAATGCGCCAGTGGGTTCACCGCCACCATTAGGGCTTAAGCAGTTCCAATAAAAGCTGTGATTCCACACTTGAGCGGCATTATTAAACACGCCACCACTGGATTTTTTCACAATCTCTTCCAAAGACAGATTTTCAAATTCAGTTCCTGGAATTAATTTATTTAAATTCGTGACATAGGTCTGGTGATGCTTGCCGTAGTGAAAATCTAAGGTTTCAGAAGAAATATGAGGTTCCAGCGCGTTTTTCTCATAAGGCAAAGCAGGCAGAGTATGTTCCATGAGGGATTCCTTATCATTGGTAAAGAGGGGATATTCAATCTAATTGATAGAGATATAGATAACGCTGAGAGCAGCGTTATCTTTATTCTCAACAGAGCTTAATATAATGTTGGCGACATCTGATTCAAGGTGTGCAACGACTATCCATGATTTTGAATCGTGATTATAAATTACACCACCCGCTCATTCCCCCCATCAATCGGCACTTGTGCCCCCGTGGTTTTGCCAAATAAAGCCCCCGCCATAGCTGCTGCGAGTGCCGCCACATCATAAGAAGTCACTTCTTGATGGAGCAAATTATTGGTTTTGTACTCTTCCACGCTTAAACCATAATGCTTGGCACGTTTTTCTAACACTTCATCCGTCCAAATGGCTGTATCAAACACCGCGTTAGGGTGCAAAGTGTTGACGCGCACGCCAAATTTACCCATTTCCAAGGCCGCCACACGCGCCAATTGAGTTTGTCCAGCTTTAGCCACGGAATACGCTGCTGCACCAGGGCCCGGAGCCGGAACATTTTTAGACGCTATCATAATGAGCGCTGGGTCTATGCCGCGTTGCAGAAACGGCGCACAGGCCGTCAGCAAGCGTTGATGCGCGGTGAGATTAACCGCCATGCTCTTATCCCAACGTTCTTCAGGCATATCGGCAATCGTGGCGCTGGCGGGGAAAGTGCCCGCATTGCTCACCACGATGTCCAGACCACCAAAGGTCTCCACGGCTTGCGCCACCGCCGCCTGTAACTGGCTAGAATCAGTCACATCGCAGGCGATGCCGATGATGTCTTTAGGCTTAAAAACGCTGGCGATGTCGGCGTTTAAATCCAATGCAACCACCGCCGCCCCTTGCGCGTTTAAGGTCTCCACACAGGCTTTGCCGATGCCGCTCGCCGCCCCCGTGACGAGTGCGATTTTGCCTTGTAAGGCCGGAGCGCTCCCGCCTTTGCGCAATTTGGCTTGTTCTAATTCCCAATACTCGACTTCAAACACATCTTTTTCAGGCAGCGCTTGCCAGCTTTCCAATTGTTCGGCAGCGAGCAGAGCGGACATGGTGTGAGCGCTGATGTCGTGAATAATGCTGGCTTCTTTAAATTGACGACCAAAACTCAAAGACCCTTGGCCTGTCCATACCGCCCAACAAGGCGCTGGATTTAAGCAGGTTAAACCCTCGGTTTTATTGCGCTCAAAGTAGGCTTGATAGGCTTCGGTGTAATCCAGCATGGCGGCTAAGGGATCATGATCTATCAACACGGGCGTGCGTTTGGTGCGGATGACATGATCCGGCGTGAGCGGTCCGCGTTGAGAGAATGCCCCCACATTTTCATGTGCCGCAAAATGCTGTGCCGTATCACTGCGATTCCAACGCGCAATCACCGCCGCACCACGGACTTGAGACACCGCTTTGCGAATCTCTGCCAGTTGCAGCAACGTCTCTTGAGTCGGCGCTTGTTGGCGAGCCGCAGGGACGCTGACCATCGCCTTTTGTTGAATTAGATAGTTTTCTGCACGATTGACCAGTTCAATCATGCCCTCATAGCTCTCTTTAGCCTCATCAGCAAAGCTGAAAACCCCATGATTCATCAAAAACAGACCTTTATATTTTGACCAATCAGCGGTTTTGCTCAGTTCATACACCTTCTTCGCCAGCACAAAACCGGGCATCACGTAAGGAATAATCAAGCAATCATCGCCATATAAATCCTGGATACGCTGCGCCCCATCGGGCGTATTACTCACCGTAACAGCCGCGTCCGCATGAGTATGATCGACAAATTTGAACGGGATAATGGCGTGTAAGATCGCCTCCACGGAAGGATTAGGCGCATAAGGATCAAGCATGGCTGCGCGTTGTGCTTGCACCATCGCAGTGTCGCTTAAGGTCTCCAACTCTGCCATGCGCTGCAATATATCCAGTTTCACCGGAGCAAAACCAGGCGCTTCGATGGTGGCTAAATCCCAACCGCTGCCTTTGACGTATAAGACCTCTTCATCTTCGCCAAATAAGTTGGTGTAAGCCGCTTTGACCGAGGTGTTGCCCCCGCCGTGTAAGACCAATGCGGGTTCTTTGCCCAGCAAACGCGAGCTATACACTCGCATGAGCAGGGGATCATGGCTGAAGCTCGCGGCTTCTTGTTCATTCCAGAGGCTTTGCATCATTAAATCACTTTTGGATGGTTGTTTAGAGAATAAAAATGAAGCAGTTGTCGGGGCAATAAAAGCCGTTACGAGGTCAAGCGATTGACCAGACAACTGTTTAAGTACAGTAAGCCAATAAACCCCTATTTTTCAATCTTTATAGAACCCATTTGAAATCTCAAGAGGCATGAGCCGCGAGACGCTTCACCATAAGACGAATAAAGCAAAGTTTGAGTTTCTGATTGGCATTTTCT
>JADGEH010000240.1 GCA_016744475.1 Thiotrichales bacterium
ATAAGATATTTCATAACCATAAAAGTCCTTATCTTTAGGTGAAATCAAAGAAATAAAGGTAAGTATTAATTTTTGTTCTTGCTGAGATAATATGTACCTTGATTCTGCAATTTGGTTAGCATGAGTTACAAGATTATTTTTAGATATTAAAACGGACATAGCTAACATCCTTAATTTGCCATATGAGCGTAGAGTGCCAAATATAATACCGCATAAAATTAGCGTAGTAAATATTTAATACCTACGCATCTGCGGAATTCTTTACGCTTTATGCGGAATTCTTTACGCTTTATTATGTTTTTTGCGGAATTCTTTACGTCTTGTGCGGAATTTTCTCGACCTTAAATTTAAAAATCCTTTTTAAATTAATAAGTTATGAAAAACACAAACAAGAGGAAACAGGTTTCTTCTCAAACAACAACAAGGGCGGTAATTTGAAAACCTGTAGATAACTCAAAAATCAGGGGTATTTCTAAGGGAGGATGAGATTTGTTGTTGTTACAAGCATAAAGAGCAAGAGCAAAGAACCGCTCGCCGCTAGGCATCGATTCCCTTTCGCTATGCTCAAGGGAATAGCTACCTAGAAGCGTCTTGAGTGCCAATAGATTAGTAAAGAGTACGCTACGCCGTCAGATTCGCCCTAAACCGTGCGAACTTAACAGACAGTGATCAATCTTGACTTGAACACAGTTAACGCTTCCCTGGGCGAATCTGACGCTCTTGACTAATCAGGAAGATCTACAAGTACTCCCATTGATTCTAGCTAAACTTTAGATTGCCTTAATATTGGCTTTCAACCTTCGATGGGTCTAAGCAGAAACGTATCAAGCTATAATTTGGGGGGTTCGTATACTTACATGAGTATATACTGGTAAAATATGGAATAATGAGTCACTTTATAGTCTTTATATTGACTATAATGATAAGTATAATCTCAAAAATACCGCTAAAGAGGTACAGCTTATGAGTGTGATCGCCATTCTTAATCAAAAAGGGGGTTCGGGAAAAACCACTATCGCCACCAACCTTGCCCATGCCTTAGTGCTGGCTGAAAGTCGTGTTTTATTGATCGATTCGGATCCACAAGGCAGCGCGCGTGATTGGAACGAAGCGAACCAAGGCGCATTGCTGCCCGTGGTGGGCCTAGATCGTGAAACTTTGGCAGTTGATTTGAAAGCCATTCGTGACGGTTACGATTTCATCCTGATTGATGGCGCACCACAAATCACAAAACTAGCCGTTGAGGCCGTTAAAATTGCTGATCTTGTTTTGATTCCCGTTCAACCGAGTCCCTATGATATTTGGGCAGCTGCTGATTTGGTTGAAATCATTAAAGTACGACAAGAGATCACCGAAGGAAAGCCAGTGGCAGCTTTTGTTATTAGTCGCGCGATTAAAAATACCAAGTTATCAGCGGAAGTCGTGGAAGCCTTAGAAGGGTATCAGTTACCGATTATGAAACATGGCACCACACAACGAGTGATTTATCCGACTTCCGCCAGTACAGGGCAAACTGTTTTTAATGAACCGAATAATCCGGCTAGACAAGAAATTGAAGCCCTTGCCGAAGAGCTAATTGAGTTATTGCCATGAGTTTAAAAGATGCCATTGCTGCTAAGAAGCAACGAACCAGTCAAAACAAAGAAGTGGCCTTGCAGGAGATTAAGAAAGAAACAACGAAAAGATTAAATGTCAATGTACCTGCTTCACGGTTGCAGCAATTTAAGGCAAAAGCAGCGATTGAAGGTACAGACATGTCAACGTTGGTGAATCATTGGATACAAGCGTACCTAAAAGCCTCTAAAAACATCGAATGAGCGCAGATTCCGTCTTTTATGGTGTTATCGGCAAAAAAGAACAACAATGGATAGAAAAAATTGCCAATGACATTGATGATCCTGTTTGCAGTCGTGGGTTAGCTGAAGCGTTAAAGCCACTGCTAAAATGAAATCCACAAAAAGCCTTTGAGGTTGTAGAATGCTTGCATCAATAGCGTTATGAACGTTAGCAATAGACACCAGCGTAACAGGCAACCATGATGAATAAAGAGACACTCTGGCAAATTTACCTTAAGAAAAATCCCCACTGGGCGACCCAAAACGTGCATTTAAGTGGCAAGGGCCTTGAAAAATTAGTCAGGCAAGTTTGGTTGCAAGGTTATCAACATGCCAAAAATACCACCAATGTTGAGATTGATGGCAAGCCAGCCAATGAGTACAGGAATTAAAACGCATTATGACGCAAGAAGAACTCTGGATACATTACATCCAAAAAAATCCCCATTGGTTAAAAGACGGCGCGAAACTCACGCCAGCAGGGTTAAAAAAGCTCGTCGAACAAACCTGGGAAGTGGGTTTTGACAAAGGCCACAAAGAAACTGTTTCGGAACAGCTATTTTCAGGGATGGG
>JADGEH010000149.1 GCA_016744475.1 Thiotrichales bacterium
TGATTTTGATGGCAATGGCATTGATGAAATTGTTGCAGGCATGGCGGCGAATGGCGGTGATATTGAAATTCACGCAGCAGACGGCAGTTTGATTACTCGTTTTACGGCTTTTGCTGATGCGAATGGCATCGTGGTGACAACAGGCGATCTGAATGGCGATGGAGTGCCTGAAATTATTGCAGGTGATAAACAAGGTACATCATTAAAAGCCTTTGATAGCACGGGTACTTTGCTGAAAACCATGCAGGGGCTGCCTGCGCCACGCATTGCTGATTTGGATTTTGTTGCAGGTGTGGCTGTGTTACGTCCACCCGTAGCAGTAACGTCAACGGGCGATGAAATAGAGGTTGATGCTGCTTTATCTGGTGGTGTTTCAGTCAATGGTGAGCCTTTGCAATCTGATGCTGAATTAAGCTCTGATGATGAGGTTGAAGTCAATGTAGATATCGACATTGATGAAGCTCACGAAAACTTGGACGCACTCCCATTAGTCTATTTTACTCATACGCCAGGGCATGGAATTCCTGCAACCCATTATGAGTGGACTGATGAAGGCATTTTTGAATATGCTGCTGAACACTTTGGTAAACGTAATCATCCTGTGAACAAACGTTCAAAAGGTCGCAAGCAGTTGCATAAAGGCAAATTATCTCCTGGTATTTGGAAGGTATTTATTGGTTATCGTGTACGTTTAGCAGGTGATGATGCAGATACGATTGTTTATTCTCAGGAGTCTATGGACTGGGTTGTTAAAGATTAATCGGTTAATCTGCTGAGCTTGTCGAAATGTCGGCAAAACTTAGTGGTGCTGGATTTTGATGGCCATCTGATTAATTTGGAATTAGATGATGATGGTCAAATGCGTGCTTATTACAACACCTTGCCGAATGGCTATCAGGTGGGACGTGCTCATTTCTTCTCTGAGGTGTTGCCCAATCAAACGGTGCTAGATGGTTTGCATCCTGCCCGCCTAGTTTTTCCAGGCTTAGAACAGGGTTCTGTGCTGGTATTCACTGACACCGATGGCACAAAACGCTGGCAGTGGATTTGGCCTACACCAGCGGATCGGGCTGCTTTAGCGGCATTAGCTGAAGAAGCGAGTAGCCTCGATAGTGTGGTGCTGCATTTTGATAGTGCGCCCGGCACTGTCCCTGGCACGGTCACTTTTGTGATTAATGGTCAGGAGTATCTAGCATCGTTTGATTACACCGTGCGTCAAGGCACTCCACCTGCCAGCGGCAGTGTAGAGTTTAATCCTGTGGATAATACGCGCTATGAAGTGGTGTATCCAAACGGGGATAGACAATATCTGCATTTATTGTCGCAATAAAACGACGAATCACTGACATGACGCACAGCGTGAAGTGAACGAAAACATCACGTTTTTTGCACATTGTGTAAACTCCAGTGTGGAGCACTGGCGGTTTTTTGATGCTTAAATCTGTTTTTAAGCGTCAAAAAGAAGCCTTTGCGTAACGTCAGTCAATAAAAAAAAGGCGTATGAGGCTGTTTGCTCATACGCCTTTTTTATTGCCGAATAGCCCTATCTAAAAACAAGTGCCTCGCTCGGCTTAGAATGGACAAGCAGCACAGTCACCTTTTAGGTCATCTTTTTGCTACCATGCGCCCTCGCAACCCGTCTATTCATTCACCTGACACAGCGAAAAGTCAACGAAAACATCATTAGACTTGTCCGAGTTTAAACGCCGTAGCGAAAAGCAGCGGGATTGAGTGGTTTTTTTCGTTCATTTGAGGCGAATAGTGATTCGTGTAACGAGAATGAACGGGGAAAACCGCCAATATCCGCTGTTTTGCAGTCGGTGTTTTAAACTCGGACAAGTCTATTGAATACTTTCACAGCCTCGCCGCGTCACCCGACAAAAGCGGCCTATAGTCGCTGACATTGCCAATCTCCAGGGCGGAACTCGGTGCATCTCTGCCCGCCAAAATCACACACACGAATGCCCCCTTCAAAATGGCAGAATTCTTCAGGAATAAATTCAATGCTGGGTTGAAAATTCAACACCTGGCGTGCGCGTCCGCGACGGCGTGCGGTGTTATCCACTAAATTGAAAGGCACTTGATATTCCAACACCCCATTGTTGAGACCAATCACGGGGGCTAAATCCGGTGAATCCGGCACTTCAACTGAATCTAAACCATATTGCGGGCGGACGAGATAAGTCTGCCCTGCGGCAATCACTTCAAAGCTGCCATTGGCGTTGCGGGTGACACGCTCCACACCCTCAAAGAGCAACCCCAATTCGGCAAAAATATCAGGTTCAATAAACGCTGCATCAAGCAGTTGTGAGCTGCCGTCGGGATAGACCAGACGCGCTTTTACGCTATTGTCCAAGGGTAAACTTGAATCAATGCGTCGGAACGAAGGCTGATGGAAACCTGGGGCGGGCGGAAAGAACGCTGGATCACAAATACAGCCCGGAGGTGGTGGCAGATTGATCAATTCGGGTGGCAATTGTTCCGGCGGAATTACTCCGCAAGCTGCCATGCAGTAGAAAGCATCGGGTGCAGGTTCGACAAAGGCTTGAAAGTTGGTGACTTGGCGTGCGCGTCCACGGCGGCGATTGACATCTTCGCTGGTGAATTCTAAATACACGCCACCGTCTTCGGTGATTTCAAGCTGGCTGTCAGCACCCATCACTTGCGCCAAAGCCACGGGATTAGCCGGGGCTGGCAGGATGCGAAATTGCTGTCCGTCAGGAGTGATGACGTAAATAAAACCGCCTTCGCCAATGCGCACGCCGACTTCAATGGTGGCTTTGTCTACCGTGAGAATATTGTTGGGATCAGGGATGAATGCCATGCGGAAATTGGGATCGTTATCGGCGCTTAAATTGAGGATGCCGAATTCATCTTGGTTCAGTTGGTAATCCTGTACCGGCCCGCCATTGAGGCTGGTGGTGATGGAGAGATTCATACCCGCCAGTGCTGAATTGTCAGCCGTGGCTTGACCACCCAGCGTAAAGCGGCTGTTTAAATCAGTGAAAGTGCTGGGCAATGTTAATTGCAACGGCGTGTTGGCAGAAGGCTGCATTTCGCGCAGGCTGATGGCGGTGCCAGGGGGCACGATAAAATCCCCCGTTTCGGCATTGATTTGCCAATGATCTGGCAATAATGCCACGACATCGGCTGGGGTGATGTCGCTATCAAGATGCAGCATCAGACGTGAGACTTCAGTCGATGCCATGTTTTGACTAACGACCGCAGGGTCTAAGGCGCTCAATTGCGCAGCAGTGATGCCGCTGAGTGTCGCGCTGGTTAAATGATTTAAGAAACTGCTATCAACAGCGCCAAAAGCCTCTGCGGATAGAGCACCGATCTGTTGTGCAGTGAGACCCGCGATGGTGTCAGGTTGAAGACTCGCCAGTTGCACCGGTGTCATCGCTGCTAAAGCCGTGGCGGGAATGGCCCCCAGTTGTTCGGCGTTCAGTTGATACATTTCAACCACGCTAAGGCCATTAACAAACTCGCTGTTAGCTAACGCGCTAAAGGCTTCTGCACCCAGGTTTTCAAACGGGTTGGGGGTGTCGTCTGTGGGCGCTGCGACAAAGCTTGCTGAGCAGTTTTTGTCATTGTCCATCAGCACTTGACCGCTGGCATCGCAATCGCCGCCAAAACCTGCAAACAACCAAGCGCTCGCGGGAGTAGCTTGCAATTGTGCGGCGCTGTCTAAGTCATAAGAACCCGCGCCTGTCACTGTGCCTTCGCCCGTGATATTGACTTCTAAGCTTGTTTGCACACCTGCGGGACGCTCAGTAAACAAAGCGGTGCAGCTTTTGGGCGCATTCATCACTACTTGTCCGTTGACATCGCAATCGCCACCCCAGCGGTCAAATTGCCAACCGCGTGTAGGGATAGCTCGCAGTTGCGCCAATATATCGCGGTCATAATCTCCCGCACCTTCAACCGCGCCCTGTCCGGTGCTGCTCACTTGCAAAGCAAAAGGCGGGGCGGTGCGAAATTCAGCCGTACATTGTTTATCTCCGTCAATCACCACTTGCCCGTTGAGCAAGCAATCACCGCCCCAAGCGACAAATTCCCAACCTGCTGCGGGCACGGCGGTCAAACTCGCCACGGTGTATAGAGGATGATCGCCTGCGCCGTTGATGGCACCTTCGCCCGTGATCGACACAGTGACGGCGTATTGAATTTGACTAAAGGTCGCGGTACACACCGTATCCGCATTCATCACCACTGAGCCGCCCGTACAATTGTTGCTCCACTGAGATAATTCCCAGCCCGGAGCGGGCATAGGGGTGAGGCTGACGGTGCTTAAAGCCGGATGTTCTCCCGCCCCGCCCACGGCGCCTTCACCGACGACATTCACGCTTAATTGATGCTGGATAACGCTGAAATTGGCTGAGCAATGGTAGTCAGCATCCATTAGCACCGTACCGCCTGCGCAGGCACCACTCCAATTGGTCAATTCCCAACCAGGAGCAGGCGTGGCGATCAAGGTCACAGAACTTGCACCAGGATAACTGCCGTCGCCGTTGACTGTGCCGTTACCATTGGCTTGCAAAGTCAGATCAAAGGTGGCTTGGACAAAGCGGGCGGTGCAGTGTTTATCCGTGCCCATTTGCAGGATTTGTCCTTCAGCATTGCAGTCACCGCCCCAAGCGTCTAATGACCAACCCAAAGCGGGTTGGGCGGTGAGTTGTGGCGTATCGCCTAAACGAAAAGTGCCCATGCCACTGACCGTACCTTCTCCGCTCAGCACTTCTGAAGTGAGCTGGAAATCGCCTAACACAAAACTGACCGTGCAGACGTGATCCGCATTCATAAACACGTTGCCAGTGCTCAGGCAATCGCCTCCCCAGGTCTCTAAAACCCAACCTGGCGCAGGCAGCGCCTGCAATAGAATAGTAGCGTTTTTAGTGACCACACCGGCACCGCTGACACTGCCTTCACCGGACAGAATATCGACGCTGAGCAAGCGATCATTGTCGAATATCTGCACATTTCCACTGATGCTGGCGTAATCAGGATGCGAAGCTGTAATGGTGGCGTTTTGTGTGCCGTCTAAAATATTGTTATCACCGATATTAATGGAGAAAGCGGCAGTGCTTTGACCGCTACTAAAGCTCACCGTCGCGGGGACACCGGCTTTGCCATTATCGCTGCTCAGATTAATATCCACCGCCGCACTGTTATCGCCTGTGCGCTCTAATGACGCACTAAGAGGTGCTTCGCCTTCGGCGGTGCTGTTGGCGATATTTAACACTAAAGTTAAGCTATTTTTCGACACGCTAAAGTTTTGTGCCGCCGATAAATCCACACCACCGTTAGCTGTACCTGCATTGTCTTGTAAAAACACTTCCAACGTCGCCGTGCCGCTACCACCGTTTAAGCTATAACTCAGTTCACCCGCAGGAGATACCGCAGGTGCCACACCATCAGCCAAAATGTCATTCGGATCAGTCAGCACATTAACAATAAAGCTGCTCACCGCATCGCCCACATCAGGCGTAAAATCAAAGGTATGCGCCCATCCTGGCGTGGTTTGCACGCCCGTCAAGCTGATGTTATGTGCGCGGTCGCCTAATATTTGAAAATTAGGGGCTTCATTGACTGATAACACGGTAATTTGTGCAGTCTCACTGGCGCTGCTATAAGGGTGTTCACCGCCCAGACTGAGACTAATGTTCACCGTATCGCCGCTGGCGACGGTGCCCAGATTGCTTTGATCCCAAGCATGAAAATCAAAGCTACTCACGCCATTCCAATTTGCATTTGGTACAAAGCGCAAACAACTATTAGCATCCGCTGCCAATAACACCGCACTGGTGGTCGATACTGCACCGATGGTGGTCCAAGTGCTACAGCTATCCAAGCTATATTGCCAAGTGCCATTTATGGAATCCACACCAATAATCGCCACACCTTCTAAAGGTGCGACATCCACATCGCTGATTAAATCCGTCGGCAATACGCTATCAACCACCGCCGTCAGCAAATCGCCGGAGGGGGCAGTGGCATCTTCGAGAATACTGGTGAGTGTAGGGATGGCAGTGGTGGTGAGCACGGGCGCATCGTTGACTTCGCCAATCGTCAGCGTGAAGCTGAAAGTCACATCCTCAATACCCGAATGTACGATCAAATTAATCGGCCAACTGCCTGAGCCTGTCGGTGTACCCGTGAGTTCAGGATTGTATCCGCTACCGCCCAAGGTCAGCCAAGACGGGCCATTCACCGTGTCATAAGTGATCTGGCTTAAAGTCATCCCGCCAAAGTTGTTATAACTTTCATCACTAATGTCGTAACGAAGGGTAATAGCTTGATTTTCATTTTTAACCACAGTGTCTGCATCAGAAATATAGACTTGAGTATCACCCGTTGCATCCAAACGGACATTCTGAATATAGGCTAATGGGCGTTCAAAAGCGCCCACATCACAAGTGGTATTGATTGGACGTGCTCGACTATAACGATCTTCTGTAGCACAAGTGGCATTATTACCCGCATCATGAGCAGGACTATCGACAGCCATGCTATTCGGTATATCATCCACATCAATCGCTAACTTCATATCCACTGTTGCCGTACCATCACAACTAATATCGCCAAATAAGTTACTAGCATTTGTGGCAAAGCTAATCCCATTATTACAATCACCACCGCCGTTATTATTGCCAACAATGCTATTGGTCAGCGTTAAAGTCCCTGAATTACCTAAATTTCCCCCTAAAGTATTGCCTGCACGATTGACATACAACGTACAATTATTCATCGTCAAAGTGCCAGAGTTATACACGCCACCACCAGAACCCGTCGCAAAATGAGCCGAGTTATTGACTAAAAAGTTATTCTCAAACAGCCCACTAGAGCCTGCGTGATACAAGGCACCGCCCTGACCATTGGCAAAGTTATATGCAAAGTCACTTTTCTCAATATTGCTAATCCCCGTGCCTGTTGAATACACCGCACCGCCGTCATTAGCCGCATTATTTAAAAAAGCACTTTCCGCCAGGTCTACAGTGCCTGCATTGTAAACAGCCCCCCCCAAACCGCTGGCGATATTGTTCACAAAAAATATATCAGTGGCAGAGAAGGTCGCTCCTGATGAGACCGTGACAGCCCCGCCATTGGTCGCAATGCCATTTTTTAAGGTCAAAGCATTTAAGGTTAATGTGCCAGCAGTCACTTGAAAAAGCTGTACATCTTTTGAACCATCATTACCGCTATCGCCGTCAATCGTGATGTTGAAATACGATGTTGTGTCGGCGGCAATACTGAGATTGAGGCTCGTCACTAAAGGCGCATCTAAGTAAATGTCATAATCATTATCAAAAGTAATGGTGGAATCCGCACATGCATTCGTCACCGCATCCGCCAAGGAACCTGCCCCTGAAGCATTCCCATTCGTCACCACAGGATTAGTCACACAAGCCTGTGCCAAAGACACATTAAGCAATAAAACAACACTTAAAACACCCGCCCAGTGCTTAAATTCATAAAAGGTCAACATGCGGCAAGAGGAATAACAACGCATCAGTAGTCTCCGAAGTTTGCAAAGCTATGGTTTGGAATTCATCCTTTTTGGGCGCTATTCCAGCATAGCTGAAAAAATAACCAAATGTGACAGGACGGTTATAAGCACTGCAACAGGCGTGACAAAAGGTGAATACTTAAGAGCCTATACGAAGATGGGGAATCGAAGCGAAAATTAGCTATTTTGAGGCAGGTTTTTCGGTTTTTTAAGGCGAATAGCGGGCTATTTGTTGATAAAAAGCGGAAAACCTGACCAAAAGGGCGGATTTGCAGCCGATGACCCCGTTTTCGTATAGGCTCTAAATGCGCCATAGGTGTTGCAGGTGTGATAGACAAGATTCTATGAGGGACATGTGCTGTTGCCTATTTTTCTTGTGTCAGCGTTCCACGCGGCACGAATAGCAGGCGTTCTGCGCCCAAGAATGCGCAGAATACATAAAGACTCATGCTGTGCGGAGTATTGGCACGAGAAAAAAGACGCGCCTTATCTGCTTTACGGGTTATGCACCGCAGACGCGGTGCTAAAGTGTTCCCACGCAGGCGCGTGATAACCCGATAAACTCAGCACCGTAAGTTAGGTTAGGCGATAGCCGTCACCCAACATACAGCCACCCAACACACATTTTGTTTCTAAAAAAACAGTCCACATTTAGGATGAATAATATGCAAGCAGTCACGTTAACGGGTTGTTCCAATAAGGGCGAACTACCTAGTAAATTAAAAATATCAACAGTGGCAAAACCAAAACCAGTTAAAAAGGAGGTTTTGATTAAAGTTTTTTTTGCAAGCATTAGCATTGACGATATAAACATTTGGGAAGGAACAGAGCTTGGAGGCATTCCACTCGCTCCCACGCCATCATTAGAAAAACCAGTGACCCCAGGTCTTGAGCTTTCAGGCATAGTGGAAAAAGTAGGCAATAATGTAGCTCGCTTTAAAGTAGGAGATGCTGTTTTTGGAGTATCTGGATTTCCCCTCAAAAGAAACGGAGCATGGGCTGAGTATTGCTGCGTCAAAGAAGATATGTTGCTTAAAAAACCAGACTATCTTTCACATTCAGAAGCGGTCGCCTGTGCTGGATCGGGTATGGTCAGCGCTTCCATTATGCAAAGTTGTCATTTAAAAAAACATCACAGAGTGTTAGTGATAGGCGCCTCTGGAGGTGTTGGGACACTTTTCGTACAAATGGCGAAGCAAACTGGCGCCTATATTATTTCAGTATGTAGTCACAAAAACAGGGAGCTTGTGAAATCCCTCGGCTCAGATGAAGTGATTGACTACACAAGCACTTCTTTTGTTGATGTGTTAGCAGAATCTAAAGTTGATTTTGTAATAGATTTGGTCGGTGGGAAAGATATTGAGCATGACGCAATAAAAGTATTGAAAAAAGAGGGGGCGTTTAAAACCATAGTGGGTCCTGTTCGTTATATTGGAGATCATCACCTTGGATGGTTGGGGATTTTGAAAATGTTAAGTTATATCAGTTGGAGAATATTTTCCTCCTTATTTAGAAAACCTAAGTATACATTTGTTGCTGGAACAAGAAAAACCTTTTCTTTTTTTAAAAAACACCTGGAAACCAACTCATTAAAACCCGTTATAGATAAAAAGATTGATTTCAATGAACAAGATATACAAGAATCCATCAATTATGTAAGAACACATAGAGCAACAGGTAAAGTGGTGATTGAAGTCAATAAAGCATAACGAAAAATTCAGCGCACTGTTTTAAGCATTGGAAAGAATGAGGATAGGTTTTTCTCTCGTGCCAGTGTTTTACGCGGCACGGGCGCGGAATGCTCGCACGAGGGTGGCTCCTAAATTAAGAATGGGTGATGAATAACTGACCGCAACGCGGTCAAGAAGGTATTCCCAAGCGGCGCTTGGGAACGAGGAAAAAGTCCAGTCAGCCCGATGCATTGGTCAGCGCGTCCATTGGGCGCATGATTGCACATTTAGAATAGGTCAGGTGGTTTCTACCCTATTATTACCCGTTTTACAACCCGAACGTTTTGATACAGCATCACAGGCGGCGGCTTACTTGGGCGTGGTTCCTGTGGAATATCAGTCGGGCACCCGTGTCAACAGCCCACCTCGTCTATCCAAAGCAGGCGAAGCGATTATCCGCGCTAAATTGTATATGGCAGCTATTACGGCTGTTCGCTACAACCCGGATGTCAAAGCACTTTATGAGCGATTATTAGCCAAGGGAAAGTTAAAAATGTTTGCACTTGGTGCCTGTATGCGTAAGCTTGTTCTCATTTGTTTTGGCGTTTTAAAGCACCAAACCCTGTTTTCCCCACAAACGGTTTGATTTTTTCAGTTTTCTTGTAAAAAATGCTTGACTTGGGAGACGGTATCTATGGGAGCTTCGTTATCCAGACCAAGTAGACCTACAGGTCATAAACTGCATGTGAACCTCGTTTTTTCGGACTCATGGAATCTGTGATACTAAAAGTCCATAGTATATGTTGCGGGCTGAATGCCCTTAATCCGTGGACCAGCCCTGTTAAGGTGATTCAATTTCATTAAGATAGTAGTTTTGCAGTAGAAACATGAGGCTTTCCTTTGTGTTCATTTTTTGGAGGTGGTGGCTTTT
>JADGEH010000150.1 GCA_016744475.1 Thiotrichales bacterium
AAAGTACATCATTTATAGGCTTGCGATAGAGCTAAACCCAAGACTGCCAGTCCTTGAAGGACTGGCAGTCTTAACAACTGATATAACCTTGCTATATAGATCAGAAATGTAGAGCAAATCCGCATCCGTGGATACAAGATTATCGTATATGGCATCATTATCAATTAGCCCGATTGCCTTTTCCATAAAATGCCGCTGCATATCAACATCGTCAGCAACATGTGCTGCTATATATAGCACATTTGAATAGATTATACGCAATCTACTATAGCAAAATTACATCAGTTGTTAAGACTGCCAGTCCTTCAAGGACGGGCAGTCTTGGGTTTGGCTATATCGCAAGCCTATAAATGATGTACTTTAGCTATAGATAGCTTATAATTTTTCTGATTTGTTTCCAAACGCTCTAAAGCTTCTTGTAAATTTCCTCCTTTGATACCATTCTTAATTTTTTTTAGATCATCATGAAAATAGAAGTATTTTTCAGTAAACAGTCCTATTGCAACATAGATGAGCAAAATGTAAATGTCAGAATATGTATGGTTTTGAAAAAAGGCTTCTTTTGGCTGGGAAGATAAGACAATAAACAACCCAATTAGATAGATAATACCGAAAAACAACCATAAATAGTACTTCCATTGAAATCCGATTTTATCTGTTGCTACAATATAGCAGTACGTTTTTTTGCTATCAATGCAACCAGAAGTTAGTAATATATCTGTTTCTTTGTCACGAAAGCACCCGTAATACGATGAAAGTCCTTTTGCTGTAGAATCTTTGTAGTGCTTTTTTCTAAAAAAAAATTTTTTAAGCATGACAAGTACCTAACAAGTTAATCCATAGTTTCTGTATAACACCTCAAATATCATGCTATACAGCTCTTACCATCATTGCGATCATTATACTAGGGGTTGTACGGCAAGAACACGCTGAATGCGTTGAGTTTGAGAAAAGGATAAGGAGAAGGCAGGAAGGCAGGCTGCGTGCGTGCCGAAAAGATGGCACGCACTCTACCTAACTCAGCCTTTTTAACTGTCCCGTTAAATACTGGCACAAAAGCTCACGAGCATTCTGCGTCCGTCTTCGAGTAAGACGCGGTGCGTGAGTACGCCTAGGCTGAAAGGAGTGCCGTCGCGGCGCTGCTCGTTGGTGTGTTTGAACAGTTTCGGCCCTTCGTTGCTGATGAGCAGGCTGAAATAGTCGCGGATGGCGGTGTCGTGCTGGGCGGGGGGCAGCACTAGGGTAAAGGGTTTGTTAAGCAGTTCATCTTGGTTGTAACCATAGAGTTGCGCATAGGCTTGGTTGATGTGGATGAAGCGTCCGCGATCATCGGTGATGCTGATGCCGATTTTGGAGGTTTTGAAGATAAATTCGAGCAGGTCTTCATTGCCAAGTTCGGATAGGGCTTCGAGTCCGGCGAGAGGGGCACTGACGGGGAGTCCGAGTTGCCAGTAATGCCAGTCGTTGAGTCCGGCCTGATGCGGAAAACCAAACCAGTCGATGGCGCGTTCTGAGCCGTCTTTGCATTTGACGTGACCTTGCCAACGTTGACTTTTGGTGTCGCCGCGTAGCCGTTGTTGTTGCAGTTTGTCGGGATAGAGAAATTGTAGGGCTTTGTTGTTGTGGAGTATTTCTCGGTTATTGTAGCCCGTCACTTGTTCGGCGATGGGATTCCAAGCCACGATACGGCCTTTGTCATCGACAGCGTGCAGCATTAAGGGCAGTTGTTCTAATAGCGCACGCAGGTTGGCTTCTTCGTGGTGGCTGATTTGCGCGTTGACGACGGGGGCGCAGTCGGTCATGTCGATGGCGTAGACAATCACGCCTTTGGTGTCACCTCGTGAGTTGTTGTAGGGGATGCGTCCAATGTGTAAACGGCGTTCAGCTTTGGGGCTTTCGAGTACGACTTCGTATTGTTCGTAAGCGGGTTCGCCAGAGACCAGGACTTCGCTGTTGTTGGAGTAAAAAGCGCGTGAGTCATCGCTAGGAAAGGCTTGCTGGGCGGGTTTGTTGACGTGCAGCAGGCGGTTTTCTTTGTCTCGATGCCAGATCATCACGGGCACGGTGTCAAAGATGAGTTGGTATTCTTCCCATTGGTTGCGCAGGGTTTCCCACATGCGTTTGCGTTCGCTGATGTCGTGCATGAGTTCAAATTTGAACAGTATGTGACCGTTGATGTCGCGCACGGCATCGGCGCGTTGCCAGATGTGTAGGAGTTTGCCACTGGCATTGAGCGCGTCTAATTCTCCACTCCAACTGTCGCCTTGTCCTAGGGCGGGTTTGACTTCGCGTTCAATAATTTCATGGGATTCAGGCGGGTAGTCCATGCGTCGGTTTTGACTTTGGGCTTGTTCTAGCGAGCGCCCAAATAGGTGGGTGTACGCGGGATTGACATAGATGAGTTCGTTGTCAGGTGAACTAATGGTGATCACTTCGTCAGAAGCTTCGATGATGGATTTGAACAGTTGTAAATCACTTTGGGTTTGTTTGCGTTCGGTGACATCAATACCCACGCCAAACAGGTAATCAAGCATGCCTTCGGGTTTGACCACGGCTCGACTGTGCCATTCAACCATTAACAGGTGTCCATCGCGGGTGAGCAATTGGCTGTTAATCAGTTGTGGGCGCATGGATTGCGCGAGTGAGTTGAAGAGAAGGTCTACTTGTGCGCGTTCGCTGTCAGGAATGAGTAATTCCATGAAGTTTTTGCCTTCTAATTCATCGAGAGCATAATCCAGCGCTTTGAGCATGGCATTGTTGATCATACGGATGCTGCCATCAGGATTGACGGCGAAAAAGAAGGTGGGCGAGCTTTGCACCAGGGTTTGTACGAAATCACGTTCGGTACGTAGGGCTTCTTCAGCCGCACGGCGGTCGGCGATGTCGCGCAAGGTGGCACAGACCAGTGAGCGGCCTTGGAATAGGTAGCTGCTGCCGGTGGAGATTTCGACGGGAAAGACGGTACCGTCTTTTTTCTTGTGCCAGCGCAAGGGAATCACTTGATGGCGTGTACCACTATACAGCGAGGAGCGCGATTTGACGGGTTCTGCGGATAAATCGCCCGTGGTGAGATGTAGCCATTCATCTTTGGTGTAGCCGTACATGGAGACGGCGACGTTGTTGACATCAAACACCTGTTGGCTGTTGGCATCAAAAACAATGGTGGCGGCTGAAGAGGCTTCAAACAGTTGCCGATATTTAGATTGGCTTTCCCATAGTGCGGTTTCCAGTTGTTGATGTTCGCTGGTATCGCGGATCACCAGCAGGAGCATTTCTTTGCCTTGCAGCACAAAAGGATTGCTGGTGACTTCAACGGGGAAGACGTTTTCATCTTTGCGTTTGTGATGACGGCGGCGTGTCTGGCGTGTCACACGTTTGCTGGGCACATGGGCTTTTTCAGCTTGCGCAGACAGTTCCGCACGGCGCATACGTAAGAATTCTTGCCGATTGTAGCCATAAATTTGCGTGGCTGAGCGATTCACATCCATGATTTTGTCGCTTTCAGTTTCGATCAGCAATACGGCATCACTTTCTGTGTCCATCACATGTTGGTATTTGGTTTCACTGAGCTGGCGTTGATCTTCAGCTTGTTGGCGTTCGGTGATGTCTGTGTGCATACCGATGATGTGTGAGGGCTTGCCAGAGCTATCTCGCACCACTGTGCCAGTGCAGCGCATCCAACGATAACTACCGTCTTTGTGCTGTAAACGATGGGTGTTTTCTAAACGTGGCGTGACACCTTCGACGTGGTTTTGAATCTCCGCCATGACGCGCTTGTAATCGACGGGATGAATCCGTTGATACCAGGTTTCTGCATTGCCCACCAATTCGCTGTCTTCATAACCCAGCATGTGTTTCCATTGAGAGGAAAAGGTGATCTGGTTGGAGTCCAAATTCCAATCCCAGAAGTCGGTTTCTGCGGCGTTGTAACCCCCGCTGGCTTTGCTATTTGGGGCTTCCAGGTGTTCGCGCAGGGATTGTTCGGTTTGTTTGAAGTGACTCACATCCGAGAATGAAATCACCACCGCGTAAGGGGTCATTTCATCGCGCCATAAAGGATGCGCATTCACGCGCAACCACAGCATTTCTCCATCGGGTTTTTCGATCCCAATCACGGTGTCGGTGTACGCTTTGCCCGTGCGTAGCGTGCAAATGGCAGGATGGGTTTCGGTGGGAAACGGCGTGCCGTCTTCTTTCAGCATTTGCCAATCGGGATCGACCAGCGTCCAGCCAATCATTTGTTCTGAGGATAAGCCGAGAATCCGCTCCGCACTGGGGTTGCAGGCTCCAATAGTGCCATTGGCATATTGCAACACCACGCCCTCTTCCAAGACGCTGATCATTTCATCCGCCACAGAAGGACGTTCGCGCCCGCTGATGTCCATCGCGGTCACATAAAACGCATCTTCTTGCGAAGCCGCCGCCGTGACTTCCCACAACAGGTGGCGATATGAACCGTTTTGATGCCGAAAACGACAGGCAAAAGAAGTGGACACGCTGCCTTTACTCAATTGCTCGAAATAATATTCAGTCGATAAACGATCTTCAGGATGAATAAAATCCAGTAGGGATTGAGTCAGCAATGGGCCTGTGGACAAGCCTAGGGTTTTTTCCCATGCCGCATTGACTTCTTTGAAACGGATTTCAAAATCAAGGATTGCGAACATGGCAGAGGATCGCCAGAAAAAACGCGAGTGGTGCGGGGTCTCGGACATAACAGTATCCTAATAAAAAACGAGTGTTTTTTAATTATTCAAGTCTCTTCCATCTCAACCAGCATGGGCGACACTTTCAGCTAATTTATAAGGAGATGTGCTTTCTGTATGCCTACCAAAAAGCGTGGCATCCCAATGAACTGTTTAAAAGCCCTAATGCTTCTATTTCTATCACATTTGAGTCTATACAAAGGCGGGGTATCGTACCGAAAAGTATCTTTTTATGAAGCCTATTTTTCGGTTTTTTTAAGACGAATAGCCTAGTGCTTTGTCATATCTGATGCTTTGGCTGATGCCTCTTACTATGGAAGCATGGAGAAGTCGCAGAGAACACAGGGAAAAACCTTTAAAATACAATTCAGTATCCTCTGTGTCTTCATGCTCAATATTGATCCTAACAGTTAAGTTTGACAAAGCACTAGGAGGCTGACGCACACAGTGTGAAACTAACGAAAACATCGTGGTGTTCAACGTACCCTTGATGCGTATAGAGTTTAAGGCTTATTCAACAGCGTTTTAAAGGCTCAACTGCAACTAGAATGCCATGTTAAAAGTGTTGATAACCACCGATGCTGGGGGCGTTGTAAGTGTGTCCAGCCGCATCTAAACATATAATACCGGGCTGTTCAGTCACTGTGCCGATGTAGTGGGCGTTGAGAAGGGTGAGCTGTTGTGCCGTGTTCTGTGACACCTGTGCAGATGGTGCGACAGGTCGGGTGAAACACAATTCGTAATCATCTCCCGCAGATAAAGCCAATGGCCAAGTTAAAGCGGTGGGTAAATGCTGCAAAACGGGCGATAAAGGCAGGGCGGGCAGCGACAAACGCGCACCGAGCTGATGACCCGCCAACAGATGGCCTAAATCGGCTAAGAGACCATCAGAAATATCAATCGCGCTGCTGGCTTGTCCGCGCAAAGCCAAGCCTGTATCCACTCTGGGCGTGGGGCGGTGTAAACGCGGCAAGACTTGTTCAAGCGCGTCTTTCGGCAAGTCTATTTCGCCTTGCAAAGCTTTTAAGGCCAAGCCTGCATCACCTAGCGTACCCGTCACATAAATCTCATCGCCAGGACTCGCCCCCTGCCGTTTTAACACTAAGTCAGGTGGACAAAATCCCATGATTTGCACAGTGATGGTTAAATGACCGCGCGTCGTGTCACCGCCGATCAACGCGACTTGATACTGTTGCGCTAAATGCGACAAGCCCTGCGTAAACCCCGCCAGCCAATCAGCTTGCTGATGAGGCAGAGTTAAAGCCAAAGTAAACCAAGCAGGTTGAGCGCCCATCGCCGCCATATCGCTTAAATTCACGGCTAAGGCTTTGTAACCCACATCAAAAGGCGCGGTGTCTAAAGGAAAATGCACGCCTTCCACTAAGGTATCCACCGAAGTCACCAGCACTTGCCCCGCAGGCACCTGACATAAGGCTGCGTCGTCGCCGATACCTAGCAGTACATCATCACGGGCTAAGGCATGACGGGTGAAATAATGTTCAATTAAGGAAAATTCTTGCATGATAAATTCGCATGATGCGGTTTGAGTGAAGTGAACGAGGTGTTATCTCGATAAAGCATAAAGTCTATCATCGCATACACTGCATCATGGGTGATTTAGGCTTCCCATGCAGGGCGCGTGGGAACGAGATGAAAGTAGGATGGGCAAAGCGCAGCGTGCCCATCGAAACCATCAATACAGTAGACTTGTTGGAAGGGGTCTCCATCAACTGCAAAAGCGTGGATTTTGGTCTATTTTTCCGCTTTTTCTCGTCAAATAACCCGCTATTCGCCTCAAAAAACTGAAAAAACAGTCTCAAAACCACCCCTCTTCGCTACGATGCCTACCCCTCGCAACAAGTCTAGTCATTCCTACCGCTCAGGCATGAAAGGTTTGCTGATAACTCACATGGGCTTGAGAATCCAGGCGTACACCATGGAATACCAAAAACAGGAGAGTGATCATGACCAATGGGCGTAAAACACTGCTGATATTGGCCGCTTTAGGCGGGCTATTATGCGCAGGACTTAAAGTACAAGCCGTAGAAGACATTACAAAGCCTTTGTATTCATTTCCGCCGCAAGAGCACTTGGGACATACGGGTGACGTGAATGCAGTGGCGTATTCACCGGATGGACGTTGGGTTGTATCGGCGAGTGACGATCACACTTTAATCATTTGGAACGCAGAGACGGGGGTAGAACAGCAGACGCTGAGAGGACACAATGATGCGGTCACCGCTGTAGCTTACTCACCTGATGGGCGATTCATTGCTTCTGGTAGCGTTGATGACACCATGATCATCTGGGATGTGGCGACAGGGACGGTACTTCAATCTCATACTGATAATGTCAATGCGGTGGCTTATTCACCAGATGGGCGTTTTATCGCCTTTGGGAGTGGTGGTACGGTGAAAATCTGGGAGGTGGCGACCGGGGCAGAACTCAACATGCTCAGCAACAGTGATGTCAGCGCTATAGCCTACTCACCCGATGGGCAATTCATCACCTCTAGCAGTCAGGATGGTACGGTGAACATTTGGGACGCTGCCACAGGAGCAAAAATCAACTCACTCAAGGGGAATGCGGATGCTAGAGCTGTTGCCACGGCTGTGGCCTACTCACCGGATGGACGATTTATCGCCTCGAACAGTTTTATTCACGGTTGGGGGGGGATGGAGCAGTGGGGTGATTGGGAGAGCGAGATAAAAATCTGGGATGCAGCCACAGGGGCAGAACTCAACACGCTCAACACGCGTCTCAACGCTTTGGCCTACTCACCGGATGGGCGTTTCATTGCCTCTGGCAGTAGTTATAAAACGATAAACATCTGGGACGCTGCCACCGGCGTTAGACTTAATACCTTCCAACATACGGCTGGGATTAATGCTGTGGCCTATTCACCGGATGGACGTTTCATCGCTTCTGGCAGTGATGATGACACAGTACAAATCTGGCCTGCACAGGCAGCCATTGAAGCACCGACGCTACATACAACACCGAAATACACTTTGGGTGTGAGAGATAATATGCATCAAATAAAGGCTTTAACCCTATCACCGGATGGGCGTTTCATTACCTCTGGCGATTCTACTAACACAATAAAAATTTGGGATGCTACCACGGGTATAGAACAACGCACTCTCAGCGGGCATATCGGCAATGTCTATGCTGTCACCTACTCTCCTGATGGGCGTTTCTTCGCTTCTGGTCGTGATGAGTTCACTCTTGGAGGTTCTAATTACATCGTGAAAATTTGGGATATTGCTACAGGAATCGTAGCCCTCTATCTCAGAGGACATCAGCGTCCTGTCACGAGTGTGACTTACTCCCCCGATGGGCATTTCATGGCCTCTGGCAGTGACGATAAAACAGTGAAAATTTGGGATGCCACCACAGGCACCGCATTACATACCCTCAGCGGACATCTCGGTACTATTCTTGCCCTCGTCTACTCTCCCGATGGACATTTTATAGCGTCTAGTAGCTGGGATGATATCGTCATACTCTGGAACGCCGACACCGGCGAAGCCGTGCGCCGTTTTAAAGCACATTCCAAGAGCATCAACGGCCTAGCCTTCTCCCCCACGGGTCGCCGTATATATTCGGGCAGTGATGATCGCACCATCAAAGTCTGGGATTCAGGCATCGTCACCACGCCTTTACTGCGCTTGCCCAAAGAGCAGGTCTTAGGCGTAGGAGAACTGTTGCAAATCATGCCCTTAGAAGGCGATAGCCCACTGTCTTGGGAGTCGGCTAATGAGAATATTGCGACTATCACTCAGGAGGGGGTCGTGACCGCTGTGAGCGAGGGCAATGTGCAAATGACCGCCTATGATGCCGATGGTATCTCTCAATCTACTCTGGTTAAAGTGAGCAATGGTCACAGTCCTCCTAGTTTTGGACGGGCTTTAATCATTGCGGGCGGCGGTGCGCATCCCAGTAACACCTTGTTTCCTTATACTCAGGATTTAACCCAGCGTATGTATCGCTTGCTACGCGACCGAGGTTTTAGCGACGAAGAGATAGTCTATTTCACCCCCGCGCCCATTCAAGACCTGGAGGGGGATGGCTACAATGACAACGTAGCAGATGATATGTTGCAAAATCCCTTAGCAGAATTAGAACAAGCCTTTCAAGAGATCGCCGCCAGCTTATTACCCGGTCAGCAGTTTGTCCTCTATTTACACGGACATGCTGATGCCCATCCAACAAACCCCAATAGCCATCCCACCGTCCGCCTGAATCAAGACACCGAGATCACTGTTGCTCAGCTTAAAGCGTTGTTGGCACTCATCCCCAGTCACACACAGCAGATATTGATGTTTGACACCAGTTATTCCGGGGCTTTTATTGAAGCATTGCAAGCTGAGAACCGCTTGATTCTCGCCAGTGCGACCGCCGAAGGTATGGCTTGGAATGCCCATCAAGAAAACTTTTCTCACTTTTTCATCCATGAATTGTTCAATGGAAAAACACTGGGTCAGGCTTTCAGCTATACCTATACTCAAATCACCAGCCACCCCCTTCAATACGGCGGACAAAAACCCCTGTTGGACGACCGCAAAAAAATCGCAAGCCTCACTCGGTTAGGACGACAAGCCGTGGGAGCCGTCACCCCGCCGGAGATTCTTGACCTGCCACCCTTATCCACTCTATCCGCCAGCGCCGACAGTCGCTTATGGGTGAAGACTTATCCGCCTAGCGATGCTCGGATTCGCCGCGTGCGAGCGCACTTCATGCCCTTGCGAGACACCGCGACTGAAAACGTGCGCTATGACGGCTATAACACGGTGTACCAACCGATCAGCGCTGATCTCACTTATCAAGCCGATACGCAACGCTGGGAATGGTTGTTAAGCCCGTCATTCACTAGCGGATCATGGCGCGTGATGTATGAAGCCCAAGACATGAACGGCGTGTGGTCTTTGCCTAAAGCCCAAGAGATTGTGATTGAAAGCAAGGTGCCACAACTGGGCAACATCAGCGCCCGTTGCTATATGCAAAACGCTCCCGACAATGCCGTGGCTGGATTTGTCATTGAAGGCATGGGACGCAAACGGGTTTTAATCCGAGCGATTCGCAGCGGCATCGAAAGCAATACCGATTTTGATCTGTCTTTAGAGCTGATGCAACTCGTTGATGGACAATGGCAAGCGCTTGAATCCAATCAATACTGGATGCAAAGCGAACAAGCCGAAAACATCGGACAACTGCCCACACATTTAATCCCCCAACATATCAACGACGCGGCCTTGCTGATGTCTTTAAGCCCTGGCGTATACACCGCTATCGCCTCCCCCACCCACAACATCTTTGGCATTGGCATGGTGAGCGT
>JADGEH010000151.1 GCA_016744475.1 Thiotrichales bacterium
CCAGCTATATAGAGCGACTCAATAATACATTTAGACAGCGTGTTTCGCGTTTAGTGAGGAAAACGCTGTCTTTTTCCAAAAAAGTAGACAATCACATCGGGGCTATCTGGAATTTTATCCATCACTACAATGAGACAATCAGATTCAAAATTTAACCATACAGCACTACCACTACATGACTACCCATTAAGTAAACTATGCATTTAAAGCCGAAAAGAATAGAGTTACGAAGAATGATAAAAGAAAAGTCAGGTAAGGTGGGTCAAAATCCTGCATCGTAATGTTTTAAATAATATGAATGAACATTGGCTTTTACCTACCCTTGTATCTTAATTACCATTATCTGTATTTAATTGATAAAAAAATCCAAACGGTGTGTGCTGTCATGCGTCAGTGATTAAATGCTATTCATGGCCTGTTTAAAACTGGAAAATCGTTTGATGGTGAACGATTTTATGCGATGCCTAAAGTGCAAACAGCTTGATTTACAGCAAGTAGCTGGTGACGCATCTTTATAAATGTTTCTTATGAAAAAATACGCCTTTGGGCTTGACGGACAGGGAGTACCTATTGGGCTTTATGGCATTTGCCTTTTTCAATTTCGTGCAGAATGCAAGATAGAGAAATAATGTACTGCGGGCACCAAAAAGACGGTGCGCACTCTACCAAGCTGGCTCATAATCTGTCATTCATAAGAAAAAGCCACGAAGCAATAAAGGATAGCGGACATGATGAAATCTCTTCACGTTTTATGCTTACTGCTCATAAGTAGTCTCATCCCGTCACTGAGTGATGCTGATGAAACGGCAGCAAAAGTGCGTGCGGCACTGGCCAATAGTCATCAGTGGATGCCCAAGGACTGGCGTAAAGGCATGACAAGGCTGGAAGAGATAGGGCAGACCGCCATTCCTGAACTGACGCGGATGTTGCAGGAGCCAGACCTGCCTTACCTGACCCACGGGCATGTGTGCAATGCCTTGAAGCGTCTGCCGGGGGACAAAATGGCTTTGCCCGCGCTGCGGCCTTTTTTGCATCATTCCAAATGGTTACTACGTTCTAAATGCGCTGATGCTTACGGTACTATTATCGCTAAATACGGCGATACGTCCGATGAGGTGGTGGAACCCTTGGGGCGGCTGATTCGCGGTGATCAGGACTGCGTGCCGCGCTGGCAGGCCGCAGATGCAGTTAGCCCCTTGCCTTCACCCAAGTTGCGCCAATGGTTCCGCGAGCATTTATTCAAGGGCAGTCAATGCGACCGTAAAACCGCGATTTTCGGCCTGTCTCGAATGGGCCCACCGTGGGATGCGGACATCGCCAAAGCCTTTATGCGGATTATCGAAAACTCTGCTTCCAAACGCCTACGTGATGATGCTACCCGTGCTTTCCGCTTTTTCCCTTACCCGCCTGCCAAAGACTTATTGCTGAAAGTCATCCCGGATGATAAAAACCACAGTCTTACTTCGCGTCAAAACGCCATCGGCGCACTGGCGTTGGCGGGTCATCGGGACGATTTGCCGCTGTTGCGCAAAATCATGCGGGAGCAGTCCGGCACTATTTGGGCAGTGCGCACCAATCAAGCTATGACGGGGATTTACCAACGCTTTCCCCGTTGAAACGGCATCAACGTTATGAACCTTATTTTAATCATTAGACTTGTCCAGGTTTAAACGCCGTAGCGAAAAGCAGCGGGATTGAGTGCTTTTTTCGTTCATTTGAAGCGAATAGTCATTCTATTTAACGTTGTGAACGGGGAAAACCGCCAATATCCGCTGTTTTGCAGTCGGTGTTTTAAACCCGGACAAGTTTATTCATAAAACCATATAACTTTTTAATTTATCAAACTGAAAGTATTCACCTAACAAAAAAGTTCTAAAAATTTAAACTGCATCATCAAATGTCTCAATAAACTTAAAATTTTTCCACACCCAGTTTTTTGCATACACCCACAGGGTTTTGCTGCGGTGCATTGAGTGCACACTGAATACATTTTATTTTCCATTCTTCTTCTGGTCATTGATCATTTAATGCATGACAAGATGCGCGTTCCCATATAAAGACGTGTCTTGATAGACGAACAAAGATTTTAAGGCACAAAAAAAACCCGCCGTAGCGGGTTTTTTTATGCCCAGTCAAACTGGGGGAATGTAGCGTATTAAGCGAATACAGGCTTACATCATGCCGCCCATACCACCCATACCGCCCATACCACCCATGCCGCCATCACCCATAGGCATAGCTGGCTCATCTTTAGGCAGTTCTGCCACCATTGCTTCAGTGGTGATCATCAAACCTGCTACAGAAGCCGCGTTTTGCAGTGCTGAACGGGTCACTTTAGTGGGGTCTAAGATACCCATTTCAATCATGTCACCAAAGGTTTCATTGCTAGCGTTGTAACCATAGTTACCTTCGCCTTGTTTAACCGAATTTAAAACAACAGAGGCTTCGCCGCCTGCATTGCCAACAATTTGACGCAATGGTTCTTCCATTGCACGGCGTGCTAAGCTAATGCCCATATCTTGGTCATGGTTTTCACCTTTAAGACCTTCTAAGGAACCTAATACACGAATCAGAGCAACACCACCGCCAGGTACTACGCCTTCTTCTACAGCGGCACGGGTGGCGTGTAATGCATCTTCAACACGCGCTTTTTTCTCTTTCATTTCAACTTCGGTAGCTGCACCGACTTTGATGACGGCTACACCACCAGCTAATTTAGCTACACGTTCTTGCAGTTTTTCTTTATCGTAATCAGAAGTAGCCGCTTCGATTTGTTGACGAATTTGCGCTACGCGATCTTCGATTTCTTGAGAACGACCTGCACCATCAACGATGACGGTATTTTCTTTGTCGATGGTGATTTTTTTCGCCGTTCCTAAATCTTCTAAACTTGCTTTTTCTAGCGTTAAACCGACTTCTTCAGAAATCACCGTACCACCAGTCAAGATAGCAACGTCTTGTAACATCGCTTTACGACGGTCGCCGAAACCAGGTGCTTTAACAGCACACACTTTCACGATACCGCGAATGGTGTTGACCACTAAAGTGGCTAAAGCTTCGCCTTCTACATCTTCAGAAATGATCAGCAAAGATTTACCTTGCTTCGCTGCGCCTTCTAAAATAGGCAGTAATTCACGGATGTTAGAGATTTTTTTGTCATACAGCAGAATTAATGGGCTTTCCAGCTCTGCGGTCATGGTTTGTTGGTTGGTCACGAAATAAGGAGATAAGTAACCACGATCAAACTGCATCCCTTCAACCACGTCGAGTTCATTCTCTAAAGAATTACCTTCTTCAACAGTGATTACGCCTTCTTTGCCCACTTTGCCCATGGCATCAGCGATAATGCGGCCAATAGCGTCATCAGAGTTAGCTGAGATAGTGCCTACTTGAGCAATGGCTTTGTCGTCGGTGCAAGGTTTAGACAGGTTTTTCAACTCGCTGACTGCGGTGATGACTGCTTTATCAATGCCGCGTTTTAAATCCATAGGATTCATGCCAGCAGCGACCGCTTTCATGCCTTCGGTCAAAATCGCTTGAGCCAATACGGTCGCAGTCGTGGTGCCGTCACCTGCGGTATCAGAAGTTTGAGAAGCCACTTCTTTTACCATTTGTGCGCCCATGTTCTGGAATTTATCTTCCAGTTCAATTTCTTTAGCCACGGATACACCATCTTTAGTGATGGTAGGCGCGCCAAAGGATTTATCTAAAACCACGTTACGACCTTTAGGGCCTAAAGTGACTTTAACGGCGTTAGCGAGAACGTTAACACCAGCAATCATACGTTGACGAGCGTCGTCACCGAAACGAACTTCTTTTGCACTCATGTGTTTATAACCTTGTATTTAATCTTAAATGGAATCTGTAGTGTATGAGACTGTGGCGCTGCGCCTTTAGCCTTCAATAACCGCCATGATGTCGTCTTCGCGCATGACTAATAATTCTTCACCGTCCATTTTCACTTCGGTGCCAGAATATTTGCCAAATAATACGGTGTCGCCTACTTTGACATCTAAGCCGCGTACTTCACCATTGTCTAAAATTTTGCCATGACCGACTGCCAGCACTTCACCGCGAATAGGTTTTTCAGTTGCGTTATCAGGAATCACGATGCCGCCTGCGGTGGTACGTTCTTCTTCCATACGGCGCACAATGACGCGATCATGCAATGGACGAATATTCATAAAGTTATCTCCTAAGATGTGACATAAACGGATAAATGATCGGTGGATTGTTAGCACTCTATAGTGGTGAGTGCTAACTCTCTTGGGATGCAAATAATAGGGATGTATTCAGGGATGTCAAGACCAAAAGATTTAATTTTTTCTCAACAAGGTGGGTGCAAAAAACCACTTAAAAGTAAAGGTTTTACTTTATTAGAGGTGTTAGTGACGATGTTGTTGATTGGCATCATCATGAGTTTTGCCACCTTATCGGTGAATTTAGGCGGCACTGACACGCATGTTTTAGATGAAGCCAAACGCCTGCAAGCCCTCATCAAACTGGCGCAAGAAGAGGCGCTATTAAATAATCGGGTGTTGGGCTTAGCCTTAGAACCCGGCGGTTATGTATTTTATAGCCTGCAACAACGGCAATGGGAGCCGCTTAATGACGAATATTTAAGCCCGCATAAATGGGCTGAGGATGTGGAATTAGAAGTGAATATCGAGGGCATGAAAATAGTATTAGAAGATTCCACAGACACACCTCAAGTGCTCATTTTGCCTGATGGAGAAATGACCGCCTTTAGCGGCACCTTGCGGCAATACACACAAGACCTCTCTTACCAATTAGAAGCCTCCATGTTAGGAGAGCTGCGTTTAGTGACACATTCTCCAGAGGACTAAGCTGCTATAGGGATAATATTTCAGTTGTACTGGAATATCATGGTTAAGACTTGGCAGATACCGTGTCTCAGGATTTGCCGGTAGTCAAACTCAAACCTAATTTTTCTGAGGCTTGGTATGGTTTGGGCGAAACTTATTACTGCTAGTAGCGTTTATCGGAGTGCTAACGCGACGATAGGAGCTTTTAGTTAGAGCTAGAGTTTTGCTAAAGCTCGTTTTATTCGCGTATTACGCGAATCCGAAGCCACGCGAGCCGCAATTTTGCAGCATTTTCGCAGTTGGTTGATTGAGGGGACGCAAGCTGGCGACAGCGTGTTTTTTATGTATTCTGGGCATGGTTTTGTTGTGCCTGATCCGCAGGGTTTACAAGTCAGCGATCCTGATGATACGCAGTTAGATGTTGAGAATAAGGGTATCAAAAACCTGCTGTTTGATTATGAATTGCAGTTGTTATTACAAGAATTAGCAGGGCGCAAGGTGTTGTTGTGGGTGGACAGTTGGTCATGCAGAAGGCGCAATGCGCTCGTCAGCGTTATCATTGACCGCACAGCAATTGCGTCTGCAGTGGGCGTGGGAAGACACCACGGTGACAGGCGTGACGGCAAAAGGTAAGGATGCAAACTGGCAACCGCCATAGGTATTGCAGGCATTGTTGCAGATACGCCTGCAATAGATTGGGGAATAGGGAGTTTGTCAGTAGAAGTAAAATAGGAATGCCAAAGCTTGCATGAACACGCCTAGCTTGCACATCTGCACTCGAACGTTTTAAACAACTCCAAATAGGCTCAAAATCTTCGGGTCAAGGTTACAAACCAAAGGTATCTACACAACTCAAAAAATAGCATATAAAGCAACAGCATGACTATATCCTACCCAATACAGATAAGCGCCTGTCAAAACGCTATGGGCCACTGGTGAAAGAGCCTCTTCGCCTGATACCAAAACCAGTTTTGCCAGCACTCAAGCAGCATGGCGGTTTTATCAAAACGAATCCACTGGCCTACGAACATTATCCTCGCCCTTGCTTTTAGAAGCCCACGCAGGCATCGAAAGAAAAACGGATAGCTATGCTCTGATAATGTCAGATGGGTCACGAGTAGCCTATGGAAAACAGACTGAAAAAACAGATACCCAGCGATTGTCCAACAAATACGATATTGGGTATGACTGACAAAGCCGCTGATTAGTGAGCGACCAAGAGGGTTCTCCCATTGCACCTATCGTACAGAATCTAGTGACCCACGAAGGTGTCTGGTCAAGCTATCATGATGAAAAAATAGCTGAAAATGCTCACTGAGACGAACTCACTGAACGAATGGGTTGGATAGAGCCACAAGGTGTCTCTAAGCCTTGTGTTGACTGGGTTGACAGAGAAGGCGATTCAGTGGGACACATGCGTCAATGGTCAAGTGAAGGCTATCATTTTCTAAATCGAGCGAAAAATGCACCGCGTGTCCAATATGAAGGAAAATCCCAACAACTGTGCAAGGAGGCAGAACCACTGACTGACAGTGCTTCATGTGAAGTCACCATTAAAGGGAAAAAAGCTATTCAATGGGTTTCAGAAACGCAAGTCATACTCACACGGCCTGCTCAGCAACAAAAACATAAGGATGGCCAACGAGTGTCTAAAACCGTAACGCCAGGTGAGCCACTACCTTGACGCCTTGTGGTGAGCCGTATCTTAGATGACAGCGGCCACTGTCTTGCTGAAGGGTGACTCTTGAGTCATGTGAACACCGTTGATGCACAAACACTCGCTCTTTGGTATGACTGGCGTTGGACAATTGAATCCTTCTTTAAGTGACTAAAACAAGCAGGACATCAACTTGAAAGCGGGCAACAGACTCGCGGTCTTGCTGTAGCAAAACGACTTTTAGTGGCGAGCATGGCTTGTGTAGTTGTCTGGCAGCTGGCCACTTCTCCTCAAACTGAAACAAAAAATATACAAGGCTTTTTGATTAAACTGAGTGGGCGACAGATGAAACATAAAAACTCTGCGACACATCCTGCTTTATTTGCAGGGCTATGGCATTTTCTGAGTCTACTAGAAATACTTGAGCATCATTCAGTAGATGATTTATGGGTCATGCGTGATGAACTTTTATCTGCATCTCCGTTGTTAGCTCAGTTAATGGCGCAGAATTGAGTTGTGTAGATACCATTGGTTTCAAACTTTGACCCGCGAGTGCAGATATTAATAGTTTGGAGTATCCTAAAGTAAGGTTATTTGGTTTTTTATGGCTTTGGTAGCCTTTAATATACATAGCAGTAATGATGGTCGCTATACAAGAAAAATACCTGAATAAAGATATTCATTTTATGAATTGCCGCTATTATAATTCTGTTAGTGTGATAAATATGAGCCTTATTATTTATCTTAATATTATATGGAGTTAGAAAACAATGTCTACAGCTATCCGCAATGTAATGCTTGATAAACTAAAAACCCTAAACTCTACGCAAATAGATGAGCTGATATTTAGATATGCCGTACCAGCAAACCTGATACCCCGTGAAGCAAATATAATCAGTAAAGCTTTAGTTTTTATTAGATATGCAGAACAAGAAGATAAAAAATTATCAAAACTAAGTTATATGCTAGATGAGATTTTAGGACAAAAAAGTCAACTTCAATCATATCCATCCAGACAGGATGTAGTTAATAAAAAGTTAATTGTGGGTATAGATGTTGGTACTGCAAAAATAGCATCAGGCGTTATTGAATTTAATGAAACTACAATGGGTTATAATGAATTTCCAAGAAAAATTATTGAGCATAATAATATAGCAATAGGAGAACCTAATCTTGTAGACCGACTAGCTTTTATTGTAAAAGAAACAGTTTACCATTCTGGATTAGAATTAAATGACATATATAGGGTTGGCATAGGACTTCCTGGGCAAGTTGATTATAATTTAGGACTTTTAAAATATGCTCCAGGATTACGCTTAAGGGATATACAGGTATCTCAAAAACTAAGAAGAAAACTTAAAATAGATGTGCGATGTGATAATGATGTTAATTGTTCAACATTAGCTGAACTAAAATATGGATACGGTAAACAGTTTTCTAATTTTGTCTGTGTATTTGTTGGTTTTGGAATAGGAGCAGGAATTGTACATAATTCATCTCTAGTACATGGGGATGCATTTGCAGGAGAAGTTGGCCACATAAAAATAGATTGCAGTGATTCTGCCAGACTATGCACCTGTGAATCAAGAGGGTGTTTTGAAGAATATGCATCTGCTAGAGCGATAAAAGAATTTGCAAGCACAAAAATTCGATATGTAAAAGAACGAAAAATTGACAGTTTGCTAATGAGTATGGATGCAGATTCAGTAACGCCTGAAGATATAGTTTCTGCGCTAGAAAAAGGAGATTTAATAGCTTTGGAACTTGCAGAACAGATAGCGAAATACCTAGCATTAGGATTATCAAACATTGTTCATGTTATCCATCCTAAAGCTATTATCCTCGGAGGAGGAATTATTGATGGATTTTACAACTTAGACTTTTTTGTTAGCTTAGTTGCTAAATTTTTTAAAGAAAATACATTAAATGCTCTTTCTAATACTCAATTACTTCGAACAGAGTTTGAAGGAAAAACAGCTTCAATATTAGGCGCATCTTTGTTATGCTTAGATGAATAAGGAAGTAGGGTTATAAGCGCTTATATTTATGGCTTATTCCTGATGCTCCCTAGAGATCGGATTTTGACACATCATCACAAGATTCACTGGCATTCATCAGACTTGTCCGAGCCGCAACCTATTGAATTGCAAATGAATTTTTAAGATTAAATAGTCCGGCGGCAAGGCGAATAATAGTATCCGTAATGAAATCCGACTTGTTTCTTAAACGATTAACCAGAATTTGAAATCGCTTCATTCCGCCAATGGCATTTTCAACATGAACTCGCTTTTTACTGCTCACTTTATTCTCTTTCTTTTGATTTTCAGTGAGTTTTGGATCAGGATTTTTCTTTGATTTTCTAGGTGTTTTATGTGGGACTAAAATATTCCCACTCAATAAATAATCTTTTTGTATGCCTTGATAGCCTAAATCAACAGCTACTGTTGTGTTTTCAAACCCTCGTTTTTGAGGCGTGAATTCGGATTTAAAAAATGTGTCATCATGTATTGAACCCGCCACTAGTAGAGTATAAATATTAATGTGTCTGTGTTTGTTTTAAGTGCTTGAGAATGAGACATTCTGGGTTTTATTTTGAGAGTACCCCGATTCTTTTGATAATTAATCTCTGCTTTTTCTTGCAACACTTTTGAAAATGTAGGTAACAACTGATCAAATTCTTCTTGAGTCACACCTAATACTGCTGAAAATTGACGTTGAGTCGTTATACGGTTTATGTAATGGCTCATGACTTTAATCTCATGTTTTACTAGAGTGAGTCGATATTTATTAATTTTTAATTGAAAATTTAGACTAGGACAAGTCTAATTAAGTGCCGAAGGCTATGCCATTAAAGACATTGCGGATTTTCATGATGTCTGTAGACCATCAGTATCGACAGGCATAAAAAATGGGGAACGTATAGGTGTGGCTGCCATTTTTGACACTAAACGTTCTGGAAGGAAGAAAAAGATCACAAAAGAACAGGAGGACATATTGATTGATAAGGTGGTGAATGAATCACCCAGGTCTTTAAAAAAGTCATGGCTGATTTTACAAAAATTCATCCTATTGAATTAAGTTTAAGTACCTTAAAAAGGCTCTGTAAAAGTCATGGTTTGTCATGGAAACGGGTCAGAAAATCACTCAACAGTAAACGCGATACTGAAGAATTTGAGCGCTCAAAATCTTTGATAAATTAGCTTAATAAATCATATAAAGAGGGGAAGATAAACTTATATTATTTTGACGAATCTGGGTTTTCACTCGTGCCTAATGTTCCCTATGCATGGCAAAAAAGGAGAGCACATAGAAAGACCTTCGTCAAGAAGTGAAACCATCAGTGCACTGGGTTTTATTGATAAAAAATCCAACTTTGAGTCATTTGTTTTTAAGGGTTCAGTGAATACAGATGTTGTCATTAGATGTTTTGATGAATGTGCCAAAAAAATCGAAAATTAACCACTATGGACTAAAAGTCCATAGTATATATTGCGGGCTGAAAGCCCTTAATCCGTGGACTCAACCACGGATTGAAATAATGAATCGCTA
>JADGEH010000152.1 GCA_016744475.1 Thiotrichales bacterium
ACCGCTTGCCAAGGCGCTAAAAGCTGTTGCCAGCCCAGCCAATATTCAATCGCCAGCACAAAAAAGAGGGTGAACAGAACACTAAAAACGGGCATGAAGCGTAAATGAGTCACCTTATTCACGCTGAGAGAAGAGAACAGTTTCAGAGTCAAAATTCCTGTATCGGGACATCTAATAATTCTTGCAAACTCATGCTCAGCAGCGTTTCGATATAGTTGAGCTTTACGCCCACCACCAACACGCCCACGGTCTGCTGCTGCACCTTGACGGGGATAGAGATGTGCACCGAGTGTATGCGCGTACTGTGATCGAATGCGATAGGGCCTATAAACACCCGTCCTTGCCCCTGATTAAAACAGCGCAGCCATTTTTTTTCATCGCCTTGCCAATAATCACTGGTGACGGGATAAGCCGCAATATTAGCCCCTTGAGCATCGGCTAAAAAGGCTTCGCTGTACACCACCGTATCCAGCAATAATGTTTGGCGTAATAACTGTGCAGCTCGATTGTTTTGCAAGCTTTGTTGCAAGGCTGTCAACTGCGGTGGTTGTCGCAGCAACGCTGCTCGCCACGCGGCATCACGCTGTTGAATCTCGGCTAAAGACAAAGCTTGTGCATTGTGTTGTTGTACGGCTTGAAGGATGTCAGGATGCTTCACCAGGTTTTTTAAAAACTGAATTTTATGGCTTAAAACATCCCTTAAATCTAATGGGTTAGATTGATTGGATAAATGAACCTTCAGCATGGGAAGCGAGGGTTGAGAGAAGGCTTGCGGAACCGTCGTAATAGTGATGACCGATAGCCATAAACCTGCAACAAGAAAATGCCGAGTCATACTGTTTCTCCTTTATCTATTAGACTTGTTGTGAGCGATAACACCCACAGCCATTCATTCATACCTGGGAGCGGCTAAGCTTTAGAGCCTATATGAAGATGGGGGATCGAAGCGAAAATTCGCCATTTTGAGACAGGTTTGCAGCCGATTATCCCATTTTCGTATAGGCTCTTAGCTTAGCACCGCTGCTATAAGGCTGCGTTAAGGCGATAGCGCTTAGCGAGGAAGTGTGCACCAAAATCTGTATTATTGGCGTATCTAACCCGCCCTTCCTGGCTATGCGAGCTACAATACCCACATGTCACGTCAAGCAATACATCAACAACTGCAATCACTTCTGCCCGCACAAATCGAAGCGGTTATGTTCCAATATGGAATGCCAAAAACCTACGTGCGCCAAGGTGTTACGCTGGAACAGCAAATTCTGGATTTGATTCAATATGCAGAACAACAGGACGCAGGTTTAGATAAACTATCAACCATCACAGAAAAAGGCAGAGATGATGATGAACGCCAGCATGAAGTCTGTGTCGATGCCATTTGAAATGGGCAAATACGAAATCAGCAACCAACAATACCGTTGTTTTAAGCCAGAACATGACAGTGGTAAAACAAGCAAATACACCTTAAATGATGACAAGCAGCCTGTGATGAAGGTCAGTTGGAAGGAGGCGACGGCATTTGCTGAATGGCTGAGTCTTCAAACAGGACAAAATTATCGTCTGCCAACTGAAGCTGAATGGGAATATACCGCACGCGCAGGCACGACCAGCGCGTATTGGTGGGGGGATGACATTGGGCAGAATCATGCAAATTGTGGGGAAAGTCGCTGTGGAGATCATTTTGCTGTTACAGCCCCTGTGGGTTCTTTTGCTGCCAATCCTCGGGGTTTGTATGACACCGCAGGCAATGTGAGGGAATGGACATGCTCTGAATACAATGGATCATATGATGGGGCTGAAAAAATTTGCTTCAGTACAAATTATGCTGTCCGCCTTGTGTTGCGCGGTGGGTCTTGGTACAACCTCCCAGGTGACCTCCGCGCTGCTGAGCGTACCTGGCTCAACTTCTCAAACCTTCTCAACGGTTTTCGTCTCGTGCGTCGCGCCAGGTAGTTTTTCCCTTTTTTCTTTTAACTCGTTCCTATGTTTCCTCTCGTGCTGGCGCTCTGCGCGGCATGAGTCTCGTAGGAGGGTAGCCGGGAGTGTCGAACCCCAGTTCGACACAATCGCCGTAGGCGATTCATGCGGCGTACCATTAATAAGCTCACTTCCTCGTTGACTCGAAGCACCGCAAGAGCCGCCGTTGGCGGCTATGTCGAACTGGGGTTCGACACTCCCGGCTTGAATTTGAAAAGTCTATTTCGATACAGACGGCGCACTGAGCCATAGTTCCGTCATGGCGTGGCGCATTTTGCCGACTAAGCGCCAATCATCGGCTTCTAATTGCACATTCCACCAACCCGGTACCAAGGCGGTGTCTAATTGCCCTTGATAAACCTCTCCATTGTCTTGTTTGAGCAGGATTTTATGATCAAAACCGCTGCGGGTGCGGTGGCGAATACTTAAACTCATTTGCGCCGGATAAGGATATTCTTCGTTGGTTTTCATGAGTATGACTTGTAACTTGAGATTTTCAGGATTGAGTTGAATGGCACTTTGTAAGCCGTGAGTCGCTGCGACCTGATCGCGGGCTAATGTGCGGTTAATTTCAAGTCCTTGCTTGTAGTAGTCATCAACGACTAAGCCGTCGTTTGTAGTGATGGCGAGATACATGGTGTAGGAGCCCGCCACAATCGCGAGTGTGGGGAAAAATAAAACCATCCATACATAAAATTCCTGGTGCCAAGGTTTCTTCCCGTCGATTTGTTGAGCTGTCATATGTGTCTCCGTGGTTTGTAAGGTTCAGAGCCTCTGAGAATTAAGATATTATAAGGCTTTTAACCCACAGAAGATTAAGCCATGCTCTCAATTTACAACACCTTGACCCGCAAAAAAGCCCCCTTTCAACCCATTGAAGCCAATAAAGTACGCATGTATGTATGCGGCATGACGGTGTATGACTATTGTCACATTGGACACGCACGAGTCATGGTGGTGTTTGATGTGGTGGTGCGTTATCTACGCCATCTGGGTTTTGAGGTCACTTATGTGCGCAATATCACGGATATTGATGACAAAATTATTCAGCGTGCGAATGATAACGGCGAGGATATTCATAGTTTGACGAATCGCTTTGTGGATGCGATGCACGAAGATGAGGATGCTCTGGCGGTGCTACGTCCTGACGAAGAGCCGCGTGCCACGCAGTCTTTGCAGTTGATCACGGACATGATTGAACGTTTGATAGAGAAAGATTTTGCCTATGTAGCGGATAGCGGTGATGTTTTGTATGCGGTGAATAAGTTTAAAACGTATGGTCAGTTATCCGGTAAAAATTTAGAAGATTTACAAGCGGGTAGCCGCGTGGATGTGGATAAAACTAAACGCAATCCACTGGATTTTGTGTTGTGGAAATCGGCTAAACCCGATGAGCCGAGTTGGTCTTCGCCTTGGGGAGAAGGTCGTCCAGGCTGGCATATTGAGTGCTCTGCGATGTCCACTCATTGTTTGGGACATCATTTTGATATTCATGGCGGGGGTGCGGATTTGCAATTTCCTCATCATGAAAATGAAATCGCGCAATCTGAAGCGGCGACCGGAGAGCATTTCGTTAATGTGTGGATGCATAACGGTTTTGTGCGGGTGAATGAAGAAAAAATGTCTAAATCGCTGGGCAATTTTTTTACTGTGCGCGATGTATTAAAGCAGTATTCGCCGGAAGTGGTGCGTTATTTCATTTTGACCAGTCATTACCGTAGTCCGTTGAATTATTCGGATCAACAACTGGATGCAGCCCATCATGCGCTGGGGCGTTTGTATACCGCTCTGCGCGGTTTGCCAGCGGCTCAAGGGGTGTATGACGATCAAACCTATAGCCAAGAATTCCACAAGGCGATGAATGATGATTTCAACACCCCAGAGGCGATGGCGGTGTTGTTTGAGATGGCGCGAGAAATTAACCGTTTGCGTGATCAATTAAGTGAGGAAGCCGCTGAACTGGGCGTGGAGTTGAAAAAACTGGCGGCGGTGCTGGGTTTATTACAAGATGATCCTGAACACTTTTTGCAATCGTCAGGTCAGCAGAACGACGGCTTATCCGCAGAACAGATTGAAGCTTTGATTGATGCACGTAAAGCCGCTCGAACCGCGAAAAATTGGGCGGAAGCGGATCGCATTCGAGATGAGTTGTTGGCTCAAGGTGTGGTATTGGAGGATGGAGCAGGCGGTACGAGTTGGCGGAAAGAGTAGCAATTTCCAGACAACTTCTAAGTGCTAACTTTCACCTCGTTCCCACGGAGACCGTGGGAACGAGAAACGAGAAAACGCAAAAAAACGGATGTGACAGCACCATGCATTTATCCAAACTAGAAAAAGTTGAACTGCGGGAAGTGTGGAAGCATGAGGCGCGGGATTTCACCCAATGGCTGGCACAAGATGACATCTTGGAAATACTTAGTGATGAAATTGGTATTGATATTGGCTTGTTGCAAGTGGAAGCCAGTGTAGGACAATTCAATGTCGATATTTTAGCGGCTGAAAAGAACACGGGCAGTAAAATCGTGATCGAAAATCAATTAGAAACCACCGATCATGATCATTTGGGTAAAATCATCACTTATGCTTCCGGTTTTGATGCAGAGTTTATTATCTGGATTGTAAAGAGCTTGCGTGATGAACATAAACAAGCGGTGGATTGGTTAAATGATCACACGGATCAAAAAATCAATATTTTTGTGATTAAAATGGAAGTGTGGAAAATTGCAGATTCGCCTTATGCGGCCAAGTTTCAAGTGGTGGCAAAACCGAATGATTGGGCGAAAGCCATTAAAGAGCACCAAAGCTCTGATCTATTATCTAATATTAAAATGTTGCAATTAGAATTTTGGACGCAGTTTAAAGAATACGCTCAAGAACACCAACCACAGTTAAAATTGAGAAAGGTATCTCCCCAGCATTGGTATGATATTAGTTTTAGGTTTTCTAATGCCCATCTGCGTTTAACCGTGAATAGTCAATCAGGGCATATGAGCTGTGAGGTGTACATACCCGACGACAAGCCGTTATTTTTTCATTTGTTAGAACAAAAAACCGAGATTGAAACGGCTTTGTCGGCGACGTTGTTGTGGGAAGAATTACCAGCAAAGAAAGCCAGTCGCATTAAAGTTGTACACCCCTGTGAATTAACCCATCAAATAGAATGGGAAAGCTATCATATTTGTTTGCTCAAACAAGTGATCGCTTTTCAAAAGGTGTTTACTCCACCGATCAAAGCATTTAGTGCTTAGATAAGCGTTATCTCGTTCCCACGCTCCAGACACTGTAAAAGAACCTCAGTCCAGCGTATAATAACCGTCTAATTTAGATGGTTATAGGCGAGCATCCCCAAATATCATTCCGACGTTACAAAGTAGGCTTAAATCCCAAGTCTGGGCTGGTTCCCACGCAAGGTGCGTGGGAACGAGAAAGGCGCAAAAAAAACCGCCCTGATGTGGGCGGTTTTTTTTGCCTTAAGCAAAGGCTGGCGGGGTTTGCTGGTGCCATGTTGTGGCTTGTTGGTAGCGGTGCGCTATGTTGAGCAGGCGGGATTCATCAAAATAATTGCCAATTAATTGTAGACCCACGGGTAAACCATTGATCTGCCCGGCAGGAATGGACATGCCGGGTAAGCCTGCCAAGTTGACGGCAATGGTGTAGATGTCTGACAAATACATGGTGACCGGATCATCGGCTTTTTCACCAATATTAAAGGCAGGGGTGGGAGAGGTCGGGCCTAAAATGACATCGACTTCGGTAAAGGCTTGTTTGAAATCATCACTGATGAGGTGGCGAAGTTGTTGGGCTTTTAAGTAATACGCATCGTAATAACCCGCTGATAGGGCGTAAGCGCCGATCATGATGCGGCGTTTGACTTCTGCGCCAAACCCTTCGCCCCGTGAGCGTTTGTACAAGTCTTCTAAGTCTGTCGGCGCTTCACAGCGATAACCAAAACGCACTCCATCAAAACGTGACAGGTTGGAGGAGCATTCGGCAGGGGCGACGACGTAATAAGCGGGCACGGCGAGATGCGTGTTGGGCAGGCTGATGTCTTTGACTTCAGCGCCTTGTTTTTTTAACTCGTCAATGGCGGTTTCTAGCGCGGCTCCCATTTCTGCACTTAAGCCGTGGCTAAAATATTCTTTGGGCAAGCCAATTTTTAATCCACTTAAGTCCTTATTGAGCGATGCGGTGTAATCGGGCACCGCTTGATCCATGCAAGTGGAATCGCGGGGGTCGAAGCCTGCCATGCTGTTGAGTAATAAAGCGGCATCTTCGGCGGTGCGGGTCATTGGGCCGCCTTGATCCAGACTGGAGGCAAAGGCGATCATGCCGTAGCGAGAGACGCGACCATAGGTGGGTTTTAAGCCTGTAATACCGCATAAGGCGGCGGGTTGACGAATTGAGCCTCCGGTGTCGGTGCCGGTGGCGACAGGTGCGAGACGGGCGGCGACGGCGGCGGCGGAACCACCAGAGGAGCCTCCGGGCACACGGTCGGTGTCCCAAGGGTTTTTCACCGGGCCGTAGTAGCTAGTTTCATTGGATGATCCCATGGCAAATTCGTCCATGTTGGCTTTGCCTAGCGTGACCATGCCTGCGGCATTGAGTTTTTCTACGACGGTCGCGTTGTAGGGGGCAATGAAGTTGTCCAACATTTTCGAGCCACAACTGGTTTTGATGCCTTGGGTACAGAAAATATCTTTGTGAATGAGGGGGATACCGGTAAGTGCTTCGGCTGTGCCTGCTTGGATGCGTTGATCGGCGGCTTTGGCTTGTTCTAGGGCTTGTTCTTCGGTGATGCTGACACAGCAATTTAACGTGGGATTGTGTTGTTGGATACGTGTCAGGAAATGTTGGGTCAGCTCAAGGCTTGAGCATTCGCCGTTGCGCAAAGCCTGGGATAATTCTGCAAGAGTTTTGTTGTGCATGGTCTTAATGGCATAGTTGAAATCGAGGAGAAAATGGAAACTGTGAGGATAATACAGCCGTGATGGTGATGTTATTCGATCACTTTAGGGACTAAGTAGAGTCCGGCTTCAACTTGTGGGGCTATATTTTGGAAAGCGACACGCTGGTCGGTTTCGGTCACGGTGTCGTCACGCAAACGCGCTATGGCTTCTAAAGGATGCGCCATTGGCGTGATATGTGCTGTTTCAACTTGGTTCATTTCTTCTACCAAGTCTAGGATATTGGAGAGATTTTCGGCATAACGCGGTATATCGTCAGCGCTTAAGGAGATGCGGGCGAGATGCGCTATTTTCTCGACATCGGTTTTACTCAGTGACATGTTCGCTCCGTGGATAATGCGATTGAGACAATAGTTATAAACCACTTTAAGTGGAGGGCAGACAGGCTTGTTTCAACTTAAATAAGTGCCTGCTAAAAATAGGCTTAAACGGCTTTAGCAAAGTATTTTAGCGCAATTTCACGGCATAAGTGCTATAAAAACCGTAAAATAGCGCATTAACACAGAGGCTTGCCCTTGATTAGAGGCATTGGTAGAGTAGCGCGGCTTTGATGCGCTTGAATCTATGTTTTAAGTGCTTTTCTCAAAGAAACCTCATTTTGTTGAAGTAAATAGACTTGTCCAGGCTTAAGACACCGACTGCAAAACAGCGGATATTGGCGGTTTTCCCCGTTCATCCTCGTAAAATAGAATCACTATTCGCCTCAAATGAACGAAAAAAAACGCTCAATCCCGCTGCTTTTCGCTACAGCATTTAAGCCTGGACAAATCTAATAAATAAACTTGTCCTTAAATATCCGCTATTTTGCAGATTGAAGGTGGGGCAAGTCTAATGATTCCCCCCTTGCAGCGGCAAGGACTGACCAGGACTGCATTTTTTCATGTTAAAACGCTTACGTGGACTTTTTTCTAATGATTTGTCAATTGATTTGGGCACGGCTAATACGCTGATCTATGTCAGAGGCAAGGGTATTGTATTGGATGAACCTTCGGTGGTGGCGATTCGCCAAGCCCGTGAAAATAGTGGAGGTTCTAAGTCAATTGCCGCAGTCGGGCTGGAAGCCAAGCAAATGCTAGGGCGCACGCCAGGACACATTACGGCGATTCGCCCGATGAAAGATGGGGTGATTGCGGATTTCACTGTGACGGAAAAAATGCTTCAGTATTTTATCCATAAGGTACATGCCAGTCGTTATTTTAAACCCAGCCCACGGGTGCTGGTGTCAGTGCCTTGCGGTTCTACGCAAGTCGAGCGCCGTGCGATTCGAGAATCCGCCGCAGGTGCGGGAGCGCGTGAGGTGCATCTGATTGAAGAGCCGATGGCGGCAGCGATTGGGGCGGGAATGCCCGTGAGTGAAGCTTGTGGCTCTATGGTGTTAGACATCGGCGGCGGCACCACGGAAGTCGGTGTTTTGTCCTTAAACGGCATTGTCTATTCAGAATCTGTACGCATTGGCGGTGATCGCTTTGATGAAGCGATTATTGGCTATGTGCGTCGGCATTACGGCACGCTAATTGGTGAGGCGACGGCTGAACGCATCAAAATGGAAATTGGCACGGCTTATCCCGGTAAAGACGTGCGAGAAATCAGTGTGCGCGGGCGTAATCTGGCAGAAGGCATTCCGCGCAGTTTTAAACTCAATAGCAATGAAATTTTGGAAGCCATTCAAGAACCTTTGCAAGGTATTGTCGCCGCAGTCCGTACCGCGCTGGAGCGCACGCCGCCTGAGTTGGGTTCTGATATTGCCGAGCGCGGCATGGTGTTGACCGGCGGTGGAGCTTTACTTAAAGACCTGGATAAGCTGTTAATGGAAGAAACCGGATTGCCTGTGGTCGTGGCTGATGAGCCACTGACTTGTGTAGCACGGGGAGGTGGACGCGCTTTAGAGATGATTGAGGTGCATGGGCCTGATTTATTCCGTGCGGAATAACTAAGAGGGTAAAGACATGTTTTATCGTTGGCTAATGCTGTGTATGGGACTTAGCTTCTCATTAATGAGTCAGGCTGAGGTATTAAATTGTGCTGAAGAAGCCAATCTGAAATCGGAGGCTTCCAATCAGACAACGATTATTTTATTTAAAAATAATTCAGATGAAGACCTACAGGTATATTGGATTAATACTCAAGGTCAACGCCAATTGTACCGAAATTTGAAATCGGGGCGCACTTATCAAGCAAGTTCTTACATGGGGCATCCGTGGGTAGTGACTAAAGAAAGCGGCGATTGTGTTTTCTTGTTAATGCCAGATACTTTCAATCATACAGTAGAACTGATTGATGAAATGATGGTCGTGCAAAAGACTATCAGTGCAACAGAAGTAGAGACCTTATTTGATTTAGCAGAAAAAGCCTATCCCACCTTTTTTGCGCCTGCGGCGGCACAAACCCAAAGCTTTTCTTCATGGTTGTACCGTTTTTATCCCCAGACTAATACGTATTTAGGTGTGAAAGATTTGCAAGCGGTTTATATTGCCGGAGACCCTTGGGGTGGACAGCCTATTGCTGTAGGTTCTGCTTATGATTTACTTGTGCTTTTGCAGCCCACTACTAATACAGGAGAGAACGGTGTTTTAACTTTTTCTCGTCCGGTTAGTACACGTACAGGAGTGGGTAATCCTACGGCTACTTTGAATTTTCAAGTGGGGCAAAACGTGGAATTTGTTTGGGATGAAACTCAGCACTTTACAGTCAACGGTGTGCGCTTTTCTTTTCAAACTGATGGTGGTTCTTCTTGGGCTTATACACAAGGCAATGCACCTTCGGTGAATTCGGCTTTAGTGTTTAAGAAAGGATTAGGTACAGGAAGTATTACTCCCGGCGCTATTACTGTCAGCATTATTAATAATGATAACCCGTTGTCTCCAGTGTTTATCACTTACACTTTTGAATAAGGCTCTGATGCTTTAAAAGCAAACATCATTCGCTGCGAGACAGGGAGAGGCGCAGCCGGGGTCGAGTAGCCCGCGACAAGGCGTCATTTTGGACGGTGGCGCAAGCGATGCGAAGGTCTTTGGT
>JADGEH010000027.1 GCA_016744475.1 Thiotrichales bacterium
TAATCGGCTGCAAACCCGCCCTTTTGGTCAGGTTTTCCGCTTTTTTTCGTTAAATAGCCCGCTATTCGCCTTAAAAAACCGAAAAATCTGCCTCAAAATAGCGAACTTTCGCTTCGATTCCCCATCTTCGTATAGGCTCTAAATGAAGAAATATACAGCTTTAAGGCGTTTTTATGCTTAACTCCGTATAATCTCTCAATATTTACGCGCCGTCTGTTGCGTTTTTGAATGCCACCCACCGTTATTGCCATCCATCAGAGACTTACCCATGAAAATTGTGTTCTCGCTGTTACTGCTCTTTTTATGCAATGCGCCCTTCACCTTTGCGACTGATGTCGAATCATTGAATCATCAAGCTGAAACGGCTTTTATAAAGGGTGATTACGCCAATGCCAGTCAGTTTTGGCAAACCTTGTTGGCTCTGCCGGATGTATCCGTTGCCCAACGAGTCGATGTCTTGACACGCTTAGCCGCTGCACATCAAGCGCGTGGGCGTTTGCAGGAGATGCTGAGCACGCTTGAACAAGCGCAGGCTTTAAGTTTAGACACCGATCATGCGCGTCAAGCGCAAATTCATGCGCAATTAAGCGATGCTTGGCTCAGCATGGGGGATTTAGAAGCCGCGCTGTTGTCAGCCGATATAGCTGTTGAGCAAGGGGAGCAATCTCAAGATAACATCGCTCACGCCAATGCTTTGTTTAGCCGTGGCAATGTGCGCATTGTGTTGCTGCACTATCCAGAAGCCCAAGCCGATTTCAAACAAGTACAACAATTATTGCCTGATGATCGGGATATGCATTTAAAAATCACCTTAAATCTGGCGGATATGGATTTATTGTTTGAGGATTATCCTAAAGCTTATGAGGGCGCACTCGCCGCTGAGCGTATTGTGCGCACGCTTAAGGATAATAGTTTGCCTAAAGTCAATGGCTTACTCGCAGTCGGTGCGTTGTCACAGGACATTCAACGCTTGGCAAACAGTTTTGAGCCACCCGTTTTAGACACTGCACAACATCAGCAACTTTTGCAGCAGGCGGAACATGCTTTTGTCCAAGCCGCACAGCAAGCAGAGCAGACTCAAGTGCCATTAGCGCGTGCGCGGGCTTATGGGCGTTTAGGTAATTTGTATGAATATCAAGGCCGTTATGAAGAAGCCTTGCAGTTCACTCAACAAGCCATTTTTTTTGCCGAGCAAGAACATTTTCCAGAATTACTCTATCGCTGGCATTGGCAACGCGGACGTTTGCTGAAATATATGCAGCAATTACCGCAAGCTATTAAAGCCTTTCGACGTGCCGCCACGCTCCTACAACCTGTGCAGCAGCATCTACACACTGGCTATCGTAGCCCTCCCGAAAGCTTCGACCAAGCGGTGCGCCCTGTGTATTACGGGCTGGCTGATTTGTTGCTGTTGCAAGCGGCACAGCATGAAGGTGAAGAACGCCAAACTTTATTACGCGAAGCGATGGACACAGTGGAACGGGTGAAAGTGGCTGAATTACAAGATTATTTCCGCAGTGATTGTAGTTTAGGTTTGGAAGCCAAAGAAGTGGATTTAGCCGTTGCCGCCCCCGATAGCGCCGTCTTATATCCCATTCCTTTAGATAACCGTTTAGTCTTGTTGCTGAACTTAGGCGACACGATTTACCAAGCCAATGTAGACATTGGACGCGAAGCCTTAGAATCAAGCGTGTGGCTGTTTTATAGCCAAGTACAAAACCGCACTAAAAACCGTTTTATGTACGCTGCACGCGATCTGTATGACTATTTAATCCGTCCAGTGGTAGACACCTTGCGCAAAGCAGGTACAAAAACTTTAGTGGTAGCTCCCGACGGCGCTTTACGTTTAGTGCCTTTTGCCGCTTTTCATGATGGTAAACGGTTTTTAATTGAAGAATTTGCCTTAGTCACAACGCCAAGCTTAAGCCTGACAGACCCGCGCCCGATTAGCTGGGAACATTCAAGCTTATTATTGGTCGGTTTATCGGATTCTGTGCAAGGTTATTCGTCATTACCCGGTGTCCCTAAAGAATTGAAAAATATTCAAAATATTTCAGCGCAACGAGTGGGCATGGTGAACCAGATATTGAACCAAGAATATTCATTACAACACCTCACCGACACCTTAAAAGCAGCGCCTTATTCGATTGTTCACTTAGCCACCCACGGCGAATTTGGTGCTGAACCTGAAAATACTTATTTGTTGACCTACAAAGAAAAACTGCATATGGATCAATTACAAGAGATGATAGGTCTAGGTCGAACCAGTGACACACCCGTGGAATTGCTCACCCTCAGTGCTTGTAAAACTGCAACAGGAGATGATCGCGCCGCATTAGGATTAGCAGGGGTGGCGATTAAAGCCGGAGCACGCAGCGCATTAGCCAGCTTGTGGTTTGTCGATGATGAAGCCGCTTCTTTAACAGTGACAGAGTTTTATCGTTTATTGTTAGAAGAAAAAACCTCAAAAGCCCGTGCTTTACAAGGTGCTCAAACAAAACTCATTGGACAGTCTCGTTATAAACACCCCGCTTACTGGGGGCCTTTCTTGTTAATTGGAAATTGGTTGTAAATCTATTGAATAAATGGTGTTTTTTAACCCGAAGGCCACAGATGAAATTTAAGACGCTTTTTTAATTCTTCATCTGTTTTTAAGCGTGTTTCATCAATGGCTTGATTAAAATAACGGTTGCCGGCATTAAAAGAACGATTACCGATGACGATAATCTCTTTAGCTCGTTTATACGCCGTATTCGCATCTTTAATTTGACGTTTCACAATATTGCGCAAACGCGGCAAACTATCATCCGTTGCACGAGAAGAAGAGGCTTTAACCCGACTATAATAGTGAGCACCTTTGTCAAAAGTCTCAATGGCTGTGCGATAATGCTGAGCGGCTTTTCTAAATCTTTGTTGCGCTACTTGAAACTCAGGTATTTTCAAGTCTTTATATTTAGAAAATTCACGAAACAACATAGCTGAATTGTCCTCAGCTAGCTTTGCAAACTTTAGATAACGTTGCACAGTTTTACTACTTTCTTGACAAAAACTAATACCCCGTTGAGCCACTGTGATCATCCCCTGCCGCCATAAATACGCCGCACGATCAGGTTGTCCTGACAGTCCTGAAGAATACCCCAGGGTAAAAGAAACGATTAAAAAGAACAGTGGCTTATATTTTTTATTAAATCTCATACCGACCTCTCATCAGTTTATGGAGAACTAGAATATGCGTTATTACCTTTTTGCTCTCTTCTGTCTATTAGGCTCAAGCTGCACTCATACGCATAAAGCTACATTATTAAAAGACTATCCTGAATTCCCTCAAATTCCTCCTGAATCAGTGGGGCTTTTGCGTCCAGGTGATGGCATTGATATTAAATTTCAATATTGGCCTGAAATGGATGATTCGCAAAACATTCGACCTGATGGAAAAATCACCTTACAAATGCTGGATGATGTTCAAGCCGCAGGACTGAGACCCGATGAATTAGATGAAGAACTGACAAAACTGTATCAAGATAAACTTAAAGAACCTGAGTTATCTGTCATTGTACGTTCTTTAGCAAACCGTGCTGTTTTAGTTACAGGGGAAGTGTTTACACCTGGTGAAATAGAACTTAAAACTAACATGACATTACTAGAAGCGATTATGGCTTCTGGTGGCTTTAATAAAAGCACGGCTGAATTATCGAATGTGATTGTACTCCGGCACTTAAAAGGTAAACGTTATGCCACAGCATTGAACTTACACAATACTTTAATTGCAAAAGAATCAGAACCGTTTTATCTGGCCTCTCAGGATATTATTTATGTGCCTAGAACCCGCATTATTGATTTGAATGATTGGGTGGAACAATATGTGACTAAAATGTTCCCTTCCACCGGAGCTATTACTTATGAAGTCACTAAAAGCACAGGAAATGCCAGTATGCGCTATGGTGCAGGGAAATAAAGGCGACATAAGTCGTCTATGAAGACTTGAGCAAATGTGTGGTTTTATCTTTTATCAACACCGCTTCTAGTGCTTGTTGATAGACTTTAGGCTGCTGCTGTTCATCTGGATAAATAGATAGAATACAAGCCTCATTTTCTTGTAAAGAAGAGGGGAAATACTTGAGTTGATTGTGTTTGAGTGCATCAATCATCCATACGGCATAGATTAATCTATTGTCCTCAACGAGAGTATAGACACTAGCCCCTTGATTAATTAAATTAAAACTCTTTTCCAAAAAGTTAAAATATTCAATGTTTTCAAGTGCAGCTTGATACCCACCTTGAAAACATAACACATCACTGACTGCATTTTTCTGACCTAGAAATAGAACATCATCACCTGTGGACATATTTTCTGGCGTGTAAGTTTTTATGAGATGCCATTGTGGGGAGGTTGAAGGGGTTGGGCGGGTTTCATGTTTAAGCCAAGACTTTACAGTATTTAACCCTGATTTTAATAGCCATTTAGCTTGTGGATATAAAGCTTGGGTCAGTTTAGGGTAAAAAGTAAATTGATGTAGAGTAACGCTATCATTGGCAAAACGGTTCTTGTAGCCATCTCCGCCAGGGGTTAAATCTAACACCTTAAATTTATCTTCAGCTAAAGATTGCACCAATAACCATAAATGAATTAAGCCTGGTGATACATCAGGATGAAACACTGAATAAGCAATTTCACCTAAATGAACCTGCCCTCGACCACATACTGATAATAAGGCCCCTAATACTGCATCATCAACCATGAGCACACTGGCATGTAAACGTTTTTGAGCCAACAATTCCAACGTGAAAGAACGTTTTAATGGGTTCATATGAAACGGCATCATATGATGAACCGCACCTTGACGAAACTCATATAAAGGAATGATTTGATCTAACAATACATCAAGTTCTTGTGGATCGGTCACTCGTTTAAATTCAACCGTTCCCATTCTTTTCATTTTATTAAACTTGGTTTTCAAACGTTTTTTACTGCGCATATAGTCTTGTAACCATTCATCGCCCCCCATGCGCAGCCAGTTATTTTTTTCTGCCTTTAATATACAATGCCATCGCAGTGGCGTGTGCCAACTTAATCCTTTAAGTTCAACATTATGAGGTAGATAATTTAAATTTAATGGATGTGAACAATTTTTTTGTAGCCAAGCGAATGCTTGTAAAATAAAATGCGCACTATTTTCCGTTAATGCCAGCCAAACGCGGTATTCTGGGTGCTGGTTTCCTGCTACCACTATCTCATTTGTATTGATAGGTTGAGCCAAGGCAAATAAACCATTCAATTCATTGTCTTTGTAAGTGAGTAATAAGAGCGGTGAAAATTGTGTACTAAACATCTTATACCAGGTCACCACATACTCTACTGATTGGTAGCCTGTTGCCCAAGGACAGTTTTTATACAATTTATCCCATGCCATTGTAAAATCATTCTGCGCTATCATGTCATGCGCAGCTTGTTGTTTCAGTACTTGTAAATGTGGCTTATTAGAGGTATTCATCAGTCGTCTTTCTAAGTAGAATCAATATATAAATAATTATGACATGCATAAATGAAGCAATCAACTGTCGTAAAAGTTGATCATTATATTTTACAGTTTTCATTAAAAGGTTATTTTATGTCCATAAACGTACATCGCTATCCTAATTTAGATGGTTGGCGCGGCATTAGTATTTTATTAGTATTAGCCACGCATACGATGCCTATCGGGCCCGAAGATTGGGAAATGAATAATATGACCGGTGTTGTAGGAATGGCTATCTTCTTCACCTTATCAGGTTTTTTAATTACCAGCTTTTTATTACATAGCACATCGGTCACAAAATTTATTATTCGACGTTTTGCACGTATTGTTCCTTTGGCTTGGTTATATTTAGTGATTTCCTTATGGTTTGTTGATGCTTCTTGGGACGCTTATCCACCACATTTTTTCTTTTATGCTAACTGGTCACCCATGCCTTTAACGAAAACCACCGAGCATCTGTGGAGTTTATGCATGGAAATGCAGTTTTATGTGGGTGTAGCGATAATATTTGCCTTTTTTAAACAACGTGGATTATTAATACTGCCTCTTCTTGCACTGATGATTACAGGCTTACGTGCAATGAACCATATTTATGATGATATTCACACTTATTACCGTATGGATGAAATTCTAGCGGGTTGTATCTTAGCATTAATTTATCATGCTCGATTAGGTGATGTGGGCAAACAGATGTCTGAAATGTTAGGTAGAGTGAATCAACCACTATTGATTATTTTAGTGTTTCTTTCATCTCATCCATTGGGAGGATTTATTGATTATTTCAGACCTTATTTGGTCGCCATATTGGTGGGTTCTACTTTATACCAACATCAAAGCAGTCTTAATTATTACCTCAATCTAAAAGCTTTGGTTTATATTGCGAGTATTTCTTATGCTTTATATGTCATACATCTTTTATTACTGCACACTTGGTTAGGTGAAGGTACTTCTTTAGTCAAGTATTCTAAACGTCCTTTATTGTATTTAACTTTATTTATACTGGCACATTTGTCTACTTTTTACTATGAAAAATATTTTATCTCTGCCAGCAAAAAACTCATTAAGTAAACTCATGACACCCGTCTCTTTGCCAGTGAAGTAAACATTATGAAAGCCGTTAAATTTGATGAACCCAAACCTAATCAAGCTAAATTAGATATTGATGAAGGTTTTTCTGTACGCGATGCACTGAATATTTTATTTTGTCATAAATGGAAAATTATTTTGTTTTTCTTGACGATTTCTTCAGTAGTAACCATTGTCACCTATCGAACCCCCTCGGTGTATAGCTCCGGTGCTAGTTTATTGATCGGTGTTGGACGAGAACGAATCGATATCGCCCCTGTTTTAAAGCCTTCTCAATATTTAAATCAAGGACAAATTGAGCGTGTCAATAATGAAATGGTGATTTTAAAAAGTCGATACTTAGCAGCACAAACAGTTGATAGTATTGGGCTTAAACGCTTTTTTTCTTTATTTAAAACCAAACAAATTGACGGCTTTCCTCTACAAAGCCGTTCTAGTTTATCGGAAAACAACTTTATTGATAAACCTGGAAATCCACCTGCCAGCAATAATGAAGAAAAACCAGAAAAACCAGAAAAAGCTAAAAAACCACCTAAACCTAAATGCCAAATCTTTACTGAGCAAGCACGTAAAAGAGCTGATTTAGAAAGTGATTTTCTATTATTTAAACAATTGCCCGAAGAGGGGCAAATGGGTTTTTGGTATGCCTGCCAAGCGGCTATGAGTATTATCGTGGGGGGCTTGAGTATAGATACTAAACCTAAAAGCTTTATTGTTAATTTAGGTTTGAGTACACGCCACCCGCTGTTAGCACAATTAATTTTAGAGCATTTAATTGCGGTTTATATTGATCGTTATTTAGAGCTGAGAGCACCTAAAGCTTCAGCTGATGTGTTTAGATCTCGATTTAACAAATTTGCAGAAGAACTTAATAAAAATGAAAAAGATTTATTTGATTACCGTCGTGAGCATAAAATTTCAGAACTGATTTCACAACGAAATATTTTGATCTCTAAAATTAGTGAGTTAATGAGTAAAATCAGCACGGCTGATACTGCGGTACTCACTTTGAAGGCAAAAATAAAACAGCTAGAAAAAACTTTAACTCGCTATACTAAAACTGTTGAAGTTCAACGAGTGGAGGGGCGCACTAATTATGTGGCCGATGCACTTAAAAATATGCTGTATAAATATCAATCTGAAGAAAATGAAACGGCGGCTTTTTATCCTGATGATTCAAGAAAACTGATTGAAATTCGTCAGCGTATTGCTTTAGTAGAAAAAGCCTTATCTGAACAACCTGAAAGTTTATCTGAAGTCACGCGAGGTATTAATCGTCAATATGAATCCCATCAATTAAGTTTAGATAATGCTCGTATTGATTATATCACTGCTAAAACCCGTGCAGTTGTTTTGAAAAATGATTTAGAAAAGCGTGAGTCTGAATTAGAAAAACTCATTTCACATGAATTAGTGATTAAACACTTAGAACGAAAAATTGAATTATCTCGTCAAGAATTTCAAAGCGGTTTGGATGTAATGACTCGAGCTGACAGTTATCAAGCCTTAAATGATAGCAAGGTAGTCAGTATCGATGTCATTGAAACCCCTAGTTATGATGCAGACCCGATAAAACCTAACAAGCCGATGAATATTATATTAGGTGTGGTGTTTGGTTTAATGGGGGGGTTGGGTATTGCTTTTTTAATTGATTATTTTGATGATTCAATGAAAACCAATGAAGATGTTAAACGTCGCTTACAATTACCTGTCTTAGCTATGGTCTCTTCAGGAGAGTTCTATAAATGTATTTAGAATATTATGGCTTAGCGATGGAGCCATTTTCTATGACCCCTGATCCTGAATTTTTATATTTAAGCCCCTATCACAAAGAAGCACTGGCTTCACTGGTGTATGGGGTGACACAGCGCAAGGGGTTTATGTTATTGATTGGAGAAGTGGGAACGGGTAAAACCACAGTTTTAAGAAGTTTTTTATCCCATATGGAAAATGAAAATACCAAAATTTATTATATTTTTAATCCACGCTTAAACTTTTTTGAATTATTAATAAACCTTTTAGATAAGGAAGAGGTTAATAAAAATGAATATTCTATTGATAGCCTCATTGAGGAACTGCAAAAAAAGCTCATTAGTGAATACAATGCAGGACATATTGCCGTATTAATTATTGATGATGCTCAGCAAATGACACAAGATACATTAGAACAATTGCGCTTATTATCTAATTTAGAAACGACAAAAGATAAATTATTACAAATTATTTTAGCGGGACAACCTGAATTAGATGTGATTTTAAATAGCTATGACATCCGCCAGTTACGCCAACGTATTGCTATTTATGCTAAGTTAAAAGCATTAGAGATACATGACAGTCAAGAATATATTCAACGCCGTCTACAAATCGCGTCTTCTGATCGCTTATTTCGCCATGAGCCCATTTTCACCTCTAAAGCGCTGGAGTATTTAGCGCGTTATTCTAATGGCTATCCGAGAATTTTAAATATTTTATGTGATAATGCATTGATTATTGGATTTGGTGACCAAGCTCCTTCTATTTCGCTTAAAATTGCCAAAGAAGTCATCGTCCATAATAAGCAACATTTAGATTTATCTCATCCTTCACAAACCATCAGTCTATTTAAAAAACAGTATGGGATTTTTATTATGATTTGTGTATTTATTTTAGGTCTATTAAGTGTGGTGTTTTTTTTACAAGGGTATAAAGGTCAAGTCCCTACCTTACCATTATTTTTATCTACCTTTTTTTCTCAAGAAAAGCATCAGCATTTTGAAAATCCCCCGCCTGATGTTTCCCTATCTAGTTCTAATACCTCTTTTCCAGCCGTTCAAGCTATTGAACTGTCTCCCGTAGCTCGTGATTTTTTTCTAAGCAAGATGATAAGCCCTCCATCTCCAGTGATTTTACAAGGTATTTCTATGGCACAGGTGATTAAGAAGGGCGATACATTATTTGAAATAATGGTGACATTGTATGGAAAACATCCTTTTCCTTCATTAGAACAATTAAAGTTATACAATCCACATTTACGCGATCTGAATGCTATACATCCAGGTGATAAAGTCTATTTTCCAGTATTAAACACGACTCCTTAATATGACTAAAATTTATGAAGCCTTGCAGCGTGCTGCTAAATTGAGACCGATCTTAGGTAAGGCCAAGGCTAAGAAAATAGTGCCTCAACCGGATTATCTGCGCACTCGCAGTTTTGCTGTAGAGGAACAAATGCTGGGTTTATACCGGAGTATTATTGCTTTGCTGCCGAATCGTCGGGGCTGGGGGCGGGCCGTGCAGTTTATTGCCTCCCGGCGTGAAGAGGGCACATCCATTCTCAGCCGAGAATTTGCCAAAGTGTGTGTGCGTAAATTAGGTGCGTCGGTGTTGTTATTGGATGCTGATCCAGAAGGCCCGCAATTGGCTTATTTTGATGTGATGCCAGACCAAGGCTGGCAGCAGGCGGTGTTGGAAGAACAACCCGTCAAACCTGCGATTAAACAGGTGGCAGACAGCACTTTGTATGTGAGCCAAATCGCAGCCCCTGGTGAGTCCATCACACAAATTGTCCATGCCCCAGCGATTGAAGGCATTATCGAAGATTTAAAACGTGATTATGATTTAATTGTGATCGATACTCCGCCCGCCATCACCTCAGCCGATGGTTTAGCCTTGTCACACAAGGTCGATGGTGTAATCCTTGTCGTTGAAGCAGAAAGTACCCGTTGGCAAATTGTGCGTCATACCAAAGAAAAAATTGAATTGCGTGGGGGTAATGTGTTGGGCGTTTTGTTTAATAAACGTCGTCACTATATTCCTAAATTTATTTATGATCGTTTGTAAACATCATGCAAAACTAGGAATAGTTGATGGCTTTTAAGTGTCCTTCTAATATCCGGCGTTTGTTGTCTTCATGGGCAGCGCGTTATAAGCCACACCAAACGACGATCTCGCAAGAGCAAGAATTTATGATTCCAGAAAAGAAATTTCATTTAGCTATCCAAAGAGAATGTGCTCGTGCTGATCGCAATGGACATGGTTTTTCTTTGGTTATTTTTGATGTGGGAGAATCAGGTCAAGGCGGTGAAGTAGCACAGCAACTGATTGAGGTGTTGACGCAACGCTTACGAGTCACGGATGAGGCAGGTTGGTTTAGTGATCGTTATGTGGGCGTGATTTTATACGGCACACCACAGAAAGAAGGGGCTTGGCGTTTTGCTAATGATATTTGGGATTTAATGTCTAAGCATACGGAAGAGCCGCCGCAATGTATTGTTTATAGCTATCCTGCTGACTGGCGGCATATTGATGTACAGACTGCGCAGACTCAAGCGAAACACCGTCAAGCCGATCAAACGCATTAAGTTTGCATATCCCCGCCATGAGCAGCGGGTTGTTGAGCGGGGGGTACAGCGCTGTCATTTGATAATTCAGCAAAACCCGTTTGGCTATCAAAACGCCAGGTGCGGATAATGTGAAGCACGCCGTTACTGCCTAGTTCTTCTTTAATCGCCTCAGAAAAAGGCTGATAAGGTGCGCCTAAACGCGCAATGTGTACTGCTGCATCATCCAACACATGATGCCCAGAAGTTTCCAACACCTTCACGCCAAAAATAGTCCCATCAGCATTCAACGCTAAATCCAGAATCAAAGAACCCGATAAATCGCGTTGACGCGCTTGTTTAGGATAATTTTCTGTGCCTAAATCTTCAATCGCCACCCGCCAGGCATCCATGTAACTGGCATAGTGGGAGGCTTTAGTCCGCGCATTAATATATTTATGCGGCGGGCGATCTTTAAAACGGCGATAACTATCATCTAAGTCGGCTTGAATACTGGCGACGGTATTGCGAGCGCTGAGAATTAAATCCGCCTTGTTTTGTTCCGGTGTGATCGGTGTGGTTTGCAGGTCTTCGCCAGTTTCGTCTAACTGCGTTTTAATATCTTCTTGATGTGATTGTTGATGAATTTTCTCCGGCGCGTGCTGTGCGGTAATTTGTTGTTCTATGGCTTGCTGTTCTGCGGCGGCTAATTGTGGCGGCACATAAGTGCTGGTGAGTTCAGGCACAGGAGCGGGAAATTCAGCGCGTGTGGGTGTTGAAGCACGCACTTCTTCCTCATGATCGCCGCCGCCTTCTTGATTGGCTTGGGCTAAATATTTCGCATCTTCCGGTTCTTCTTCTGTTTGCGTTTGCACCAACACAATATCGAGCTTGGTATTAAATTGTTGACCGGTGCGTTCAAATTCAAAAGCCATCCCAAATAGCACGAACAAATGTATAACAAAAGCAATGAATAAGGTCACGGTTAAGCGATCAGCAGGGGTGTCTAATTGGGGCAAGGTGTGTAGTTGGATAGTCATAGTCGCTTTATTCTCAGGCTGGACAGCAATGTGTAGATAGTAGAATTTAGCTTAACTTGTGTCAATAAGTGATTGAAGTCAATGATGAACTAAGCCGCTTTATGCACACCACGAAGCGAATTTAGATTCAACTACACACGTTTTTGACCACTAATACACGCCCATCCCTCCTGCAAACGCGCCTCATCCAAAACAAAATAAGGCGCATAAGTCATTTGAATATCAGGGATTTGTTCTTGCAAAATACCCGACAACAAAATTCGCCCCTGTGGTTTCACGTAAGCCGCTAATGACTCCACCAATTCGCATAAAGGGTTGGCTAAGATATTGGCCAATAATAAATCGACCTGCAAAGTGGGTAATTGTTCGGGCAACATCAGGTAAAAATGCTCGGCGACGGCATTTTGTTGAGCATTATCTTGTGTGGCCTGCAAGGCTTGCGCATCAATATCTGTGCCCCACACTTCAGTCGCGCCTAATTTCAGCGCCGCAATGCCTAAAATGCCAGAACCACAACCATAATCCAGCGCTTGCACACCGTGCAGATCAACTTGTTCATCCAACCACGTCAAACACAAGGCCGTGGTGGCATGTGTTCCTGTGCCAAAAGCAAGACCGGGATCAAGACGAATATTGAGCGCGTCGGGTTCTGGCGGCTCAATCCAATGCGGACACACCCACAAACGCTCGCCAAAGCGCATGGCTTGAAAATCAGCCAAGCTATTACGCACCCAATCTTGGTCATCGAGTTGTTCTGTTTGATAAGCGGGCAGGGGTGACACCTGAGTTTGTAATTGGTCTAACAAGGCGGGAATGTCGGTATCGGCTTCAAATAAGCCGATCACCAAGGTGTGCTGCCACACGGGTGTGGTATGTAATGCGGGTTCATAAATAGGCTGGTCTTCAGCGTCTTTTAAGGTGACGGATAAAGCGCCTGCTTGGCTTAAATAGTCAGAAAAAATATCGGCTTGTTCGGCTTCAAGTGCGAACGTCAACTGTGTCCAAGGCATCGTGATTGTCCTGCTGCAAAAGCGTCGCAGTATAACAAACCCGTTGGTTTATATGGGGTAGACAGCTTCTAAGTACCCAGTAAATAACCTACACTTTAATGTTTTCCCCACACACGATAAACCGCCATTGCTTCATGTCCGTGACTCAAAAGTATTGTGATTGTTTGGTGACGGGCTACACTGTCGATATATAGGCTTTTAAAACGGAGGATAAAGTACCATGCCATTCATAAAATTGAGCTGCTTGATAGGTCTGTTGATCACTGCGTTGAATACGAGTGCAGAATTGAACCCGGTGAATATGTCGTTCCCTCATTATCAAACAGTCACGCCCGATAATAGTGTCCGAAGACGAGAATCTGGTTTAGTCGATAGCGCTGACGGTAGCGTATCTAAAGGTGTATCTAGGGGCGCGTCACGCGGCGTGTCTAGGGGCGTTTCTCGTGGAGTGTCCAGAGGGCCTTCTCGCGGTGTTTCTCGCGGAGTATCCAGAGGGCCTTCTCGCGGTGTTTCCCGTGGAGTGTCCAGAGGGCCTTCTCGCGGTGTTTCTCGCGGAGTGTCCAGAGGGCCTTCTCGTGGCCCTTCCCGTGGAATACCAGGGGTAGAGGGTGCAGCCGCCGCCACTATCATTCAAGAATTTCCCGCGCTGATGGCTCCCTTAGCCCCGCAGCATACGGGTTTGACGGTGAATGAATCAGTTGCTTTGTATTGGTATATGTCAGCTCGTTGGGAAGGTCGTTTATTGTTTACGCTCAATCCTATCGATGCGATTGAACCGACTTTGGAAGTGATTTTGCCCGGTGTACATACACGCGGAATGCATCATTTAGATTTAGCAGAACATGATGTGATACTTGAAAAAAATGTTGAATATGAATGGTTTGTGAGCATCATGGTAGATGAAGGACAACCTTCTGGGGATTTGTTAGCCAGTGCGACGATTCGCCGTATTACTTCCCCTGAAAACTTGCAAACACAATTAAATACAACGCCCGTCGAACGTCAGCATTATGTTTATGCTCAAGCGGGTTTGTGGTATGACGCAATGGACAGCCTGTCACGTTTAATAGAGAAAAACCCTCAATCTCATCATCTACATTTGCAACGTGCGCATCTCAATCGCCAGGTGAATATGCCTAAAGTGGCTGAATATGACGAGAGCATCCAATCCGGCAGCCTGTGATTTTGGCTATTCTTAAGCTAAAAAAGGCTTTTAGAGCTTTGAATCTAAAAGCCTTTTTTATGCCGTAAATAATATCCCAGCAATTTGCGTAATTGTGCGGGTTTAACAGGTTTAAACAACAATTGATGCCCGCTGAGTTTTGCTGCTTGTAAGTTCTCTGGCAAAGTGTCGCCCGTGATCAAAATAGCGGGTATTTCTTGTTGGCAATATTGCTGCACATTTTGAATGGCTTCTACGCCGGTTAAATTATCCCGCAGTCGATAATCAGCAATGATGATGTCCGGCAAAAATGACGTTTTTTGCAAATGATGGATGGCCTCACTTTCACTCTCTGCTGTGATCACTTCATGTCCCCAATCGCGCAATAATGTGCCCATCGCATCGCGGATCAACACCTCATCATCAATCAATAACATCTTGCCATTGTGCGTATGGAGAGAAGGGGTTGCGGGCAAGCTCAGTGAAGTCTCAGGCGGTGCGGCAGAAGCGGGTAATGTCAACACAAAACGTGTACCGCGCTCTTCCTCGGAATGAAGCGTCAATGGATGTTGCAGCAAAGCGGCTAAGCGCTGCACGATAGATAAACCTAATCCTAAGCCTTTTGCCCGATCACGCTCAGGATTATGTAATTGATGAAATTCTCTAAAAACTTCAACTTGTTGCGCAGCGGGGATGCCGATGCCGGTATCTTCCACCGTGAGTTGTACGACACCGTCTTGGCTGTGCGCGTGTAATTGAATCTGCCCTTGTTCAGTATATTTATAAGCATTGCTGAGCAGGTTGCGCAAAATACGTTCTAGTAACAGTGGATCACTTTGTACCGACACGGTTTCGACATTCATCTGCAAAGTGAGATTTTTTTGTGCCACTAAGGGGACAAATTCAACGTACAAATGTTGGCATAAATCGTTTAAAGCCACGCTTTTAATGTCCGCCGTCATCACTCCTGCTTCAAGCTTCGACATGTCCAACAAGGCATTGAATAAAGTCTGCATAGCATCGACCGATTGCTGCGCTTGCGCCAAAATCTCACGGTTTTCAGTCTCTTGCACCCGTTGGCGTAACACATCCAAAAACCAATTCAGCGCGTGTAATGGTTGGCGTAAATCATGACTCGCAGCAGCGAAAAAACGGGTTTTAGCTTGATTCGCATCCACCGCTTTTTCCTTTTCGCGGGTACGCTCCTGCACCAATTGCTCAAGATGCAGACGGTATTTGTCAAGCTGTTGATTATTTTTCTGAATTTTCTCCAGCATCGCATTAAATCCAGCTTGCAAATGCCCCACTTCGTCCCTAGATGAATGCGTTGCCCGCAAGCTGTAATCCTGCGCTTGACTGACTTGATTCATGGTCGAGAGCAAATGTTGCACGGGTTCGGTGATTAAACCCTGTAGGCGCAAAGCCAACAAATACGCCAACAATAATGCTCCCAAACTCGTCACCACAATGACTAAAATATATTGATGACGACGACGCGCGAATTCTTTCAAATCTGAGCGAATATACAAAGTCCCCAGCAACGATCCATCCACCATAATGCGCGTGAAAACATCTAAATGATCACGATAAAAAAAATCCCGATTCTGCTGCAAAGGGCCGTTGTCGATTAAATCAGCGGGATAATGTTGGCGTAATTCAGGCTCAGGCGTGTTGTCTTGTTCTGACTGAAAATAACTGGCGAATAACTGCCCGCTACGATCAAACGCATGGGCATACACAATATTGGGTTTGGCTTGTAAAGAGGTGAGCGTTTGCTGCATGGCCTCGCGGTTATTAAAAGCCAAACCCACACCGCCATTAATGCTCACCACATCGGCTAAGGTGTGCAAATCGGCGCTAAGATTTCGCCGCAAAGAAAACCATTCATTCACCAGCAACACACTAGCCGCTAGTAACAAAGCCAAAGTCGTTGTCAACAACATCAGGCCAATGAGTTTGTTTTTGATGGAAAAATGGCGAATGTGGATGAGCATAAGAGGTATCTGAAAGTGACAAGTCACTATGGTGATACAAAGGTTTCAGCGTGCTTAAAGATTGACTTTAAGCACGCTGAAACCAGGATATTTTGAGGTAGACAATAGCGCAGGATGAGACGTGTTGCGCAGGATAGGCGTTGTATCGAAGTATCGAAAAGCAGAGGGATTTAAGCCGGGGCGATGGCGGCATCCTCTTCCACAGAAATGCGCGGCCATGCAGCGAGTAGGGCTTTGACTAAAGTAGCCAGCGGGATGGCAAAAAATACTCCCCAAAAACCCCATAACCCCCCAAACACCAACACCGCCACAATAATCGCAACAGGGTGCAAGTTGACCGCTTCAGAAAACAGTAATGGCACCAGCACGTTGCCATCAATGCCTTGTAATACTAAATATACGCTGACCAGCCAGAAGAACTCTGAAGTCCAGCCAAATTGGAAATAAGCGACTAACACCACGGGTGCGGTGACGACTGCGGCACCGATATACGGTACCACCACCGATAAGCCCACCAATGCCGCCAACAATGAAGCATAGTTTAAGTTAAATAAAAGAAAGGCAAGATAGGTCGCCGAACCGATAATGACAATTTCATACACTTTACCGCGCACGTAATTGCCCATTTGACTGTTCATTTCTACCCACACGCGCTGAGCAATCGTATGTTCTGTGGGTAAGAAACTTCTAAACCAATTGAGAATCACAGTTTTATCTTTTAAGAAGAAAAACACCATGACGGGCACCAAAATAAGATAAACCAGAAAGGTAATGAACACCGTAATGGAGGTGAGAGAATAAGACAAAATGGATTGCGCCATATCATTCACGCCTGAACGTGCAGCGGTGATAATGTTATTGACTTGTTCAACAGAAAAGAAATCGGGATAGCGTTGGGGTAATTGCAGGAGCAATTCTTGTCCGCGCATCAACCATTTGGGCATTTCTTGGAAGAATTGACTCATTTGCAAAGACAGTAGCGGAAAAAGAATTAAAAATGAAAATAGCAGCATGGCCATAAAGCCCATGAACACAATGGACACCGCCAATAAGCGCGGCGCTCGAAAGTATTGCTCCATCGCTGCCGTCGCACCTTCTAATAAGAAGGCGAGAATAATCGCAGCAAATACGGGAGCCAGCATGGAACTCATGGTCAATATGACGGTGAAACCGACTAACAGCAAAATCACCAGTAAGACCGCTTGAGGATGTGAAAAGTAGCGTTTAAACCACAGTCCAATAACTTGAATCATAATGAATTATTCGGCTTTATTTGAGTCTTGAGCAGGCTTTGCATGAAAAGCCTGACAAAAAATGTCGTAGTGTTTAGCGAAGATGGTTTCCAGTTCATCAATAATGTCGGCGGCTTCCCGTCCTTGCATAATATGCTGCCCCATCAAGCCTGCTGTTTCATTCAGCATTTTGGCTTTATCCAACATGGCATAAGACGTTGACAAACGCTTGATCGCTGCCACCACGCTTTCCTGGGCGGGGCGCGGTGTGATCTGGGGTAGTGGCAGCTCCAGCGGTGCATCGCTGGTATGGGTATCACGAGCGGCTAAAAACTCTGCAAAGGCCAGCAGGGTTTGACGATCCGCATCGGATAAACTGGAAAATAACGCCCGCAGGCGTTTTTCTGCTGATTGATGAACGATGTTCATGAATTTTGAGGATGTTCGCTGCAATATTGTTGTGCAAAACTGAGTAACTCATCCATTGCCCGCGCACGGAATTTTTGTTTCTGATGCACAAAGGAGAAAGGACGTTCTAACGGTGGATTCAGCGTTATGGTGGTTAATCTGCCCAGCTCAAGTTCTTTATGCAAAGTGGCTTTGGATAAAATACTCACGCCCATGCCTGCTTCAACAGCGCCTTTAATGGATTCAGGACTGCCTAGCTCCATGATGACATGTACATCACACATCGCCACTTGCTGAGTTTCAAGATAAGCATTAATGACTTCGCGTGTACCAGAACCTTCTTCACGAGAAATATAAGGTTCAGTAAACAATTCTTTAGCGGTAATTGAACTACGTTGAGCGAATACATGGTCAGGCGGCACAACTGCCACCAGTTGATCTTTATTGCATAGCTCTACCGCTAAACTTTTATTATGCACCGGGGCTTCAACAATCCCTAAATCAATCACATTGTCTTCCACCATAGCGACAATGCCATCTGTATTGGAGACTTGTAAGCGGATGCGTACATCGGGGTATTTATCCTTAAAATCACCCAACAAAGTGGGCAACATATATTCAGCAATAGTGGTGCTAGCACCTAACACTAATACGCCGCTGACATCGCCCGTCATTTCTTTGACCGCGTTTTCCATTTCTGAATACTGTTCAAAAATCTTTTCCGCATATTGAAATACGCGAGCACCGACTTCTGTCAAGCTGATGCGGTTATGCGTGCGATCAAATAGGCGGGTATTAAAATATTCTTCCAGTTGGCGTACTTGAAAAGTGACAGCGGGTTGAGTCATGTGTAATGCATCGGCTGCTTTAGTAAAGCTCAGCAAACGGGCAACGGTATGAAATACCTGTAAACGGCGATCAGCCATTTGGTGTCCTCCGAAAAAGATTTAAGATTCAATAGTTTTTGTTAATGGCTCATGTTACGCAATGAGCACTTTGCGGTGCGACGCTGCTGAGTAGACTGGCTGCAAGGGGTGTTCATCGACTGCAAAGGCGTGGATTTTGGCCTGTTTTTCCGCTTTTTCTCAACAAATAACCCGCTATCCGCCTCAAAAAACCGAAAAAACAGCCTCAACACCACACCTTTTCGCTACGATGCCTACCCCTCGCAACAAGTCTAGTTATAAAACAGCGGTTTTAGAGTGTTCTAAACGCATAATGGCTACATGAAAAACTCGCAAAGCCTGCATCAATCAGTGGTTTATGAGAAATGACTCGATGTTAAGCCGTGTTATTTCTCAAGTTTCACCACCAAGAGTCAGCGGACTATATGTGGATTCAGGTAGCCAGTGAAAATATTTCTAATGGTATCACAAAAACTTTTCCACCATGATTGTGGCTAAGCTTTCTTGTCTATTTTCGGCTTTTTTCATTGAATGGAGGGACTATCCAGAAAAATTCGGTATTTTGACAGGATAGCGTCTAAGAAAGAAAGGACAGTGAAGGATTGATTAATAGTGTCGGGTAATAGCGCAAAAAGACGCGCTTTACCCGACTGAGGTTAAACACTGCATTCAACGGCTGCTCAAGCAAACAACTTCCCATCTAAGCCGTCTTCCAAGGGCGCATCGGCTTTATCAGGGAACACTGTGTCGCCTGTGCCTGTTTCCATAGCTTCGCACACCGCAGCGAAAATGTGCTCAATCCCGGTTTTTCCGGTGATGTCTACGCTACGGCCTTTGGCGATGCGTTCTAGCTCTGCGGCTGGAAACATTTCTCCGTACAAACCGCCCGTGATGCCTTTGCCGATGACTAAAATGGAATTGCCGCGCCCGTGATCGGTGCCGTTGTCGCCATTGGCTTTGAGTTGGCGACCGAATTCTCCTGATAACACGATGATGAGGTTATCGGTGATGTTGTCGGGCAAGTTGTTGAATAAGGTGGCAATCGCGCCTTTTTCGTGGAACAGGTCTTCAAAGCGTTGTTCGATGTAGCGCTTTTGGTTTTTGTGCGTATCCCAACCGCGATAAGCCATTGAAGCAATGCGAAAATTGAGAATATCTTGGCAAGCGATGCAGTCATAAAGATTGCGAATTTGTTTACCAAATCCCCCTTGGTTCAGGCTGAATAAGCCATTTTCTTCCGCGAAACTCACGTCATACAAAGCACGGATGTCGTCGGGAATCGGTATCAGCGGGTTTTCTTCATCATCACCAATGAGGCGAGTTTTAATCGCATCGCCAAAGGCTCGCATGTCGCGCTCGTGACGCACAAAAGGGTAGTAAGGCGAGGTGCTGTCCATTTCGTCGCGTTTGGCGGCATAGTAGGCTTTTAAGGCACGGCTCATCACCGCTTGGCTGCCCGTGGCGGACGCATCAGCCGCAGGTTCAAATAAGCCCAGATTGCGCGAATCACGCACCGAAATGACTTGATCATTAACGTGTTTGCGCGGGTCAGTGGGGTGTGGGCCGTAACTAAAGCGGCGGATTTCTTGGGTGAGAGAGACGATTTTAACTTGTGCGGTCGGGTCGGCTTGTTGCGCATTGTCTTGTAAGGCTTTAGCTAAACGTCCGCCCCAGCCAGGTTTGTCCAGATCATGCGGTCCTGCGTTGCGATTGCCTTGTTCCATGACGAGTAAGGAATGGGCATGATCGCGGGTGTTTGAACCCAAAGCGCTGTTGACGATGGCGAGGTTGCTGCCTTCCCATTGGTCGTATAACCATTTGGCACCATTGAGAATGCCGAATTCGTTGCCTGCGGGTGCGGGTACTTGGCTGGGCTTGAGAAAGTCATCATTCCAACGGGCTTCATATGCGGCTTCTTGCTGCGCAATCGCGTGAGCATTGGCGCGGACTTTCCAATATTGATAGCCGTATTGGGTGTCGTCGGAGACATATTTCGGCGGCAACAAATGGCGAAAATCAGGCCCGCCATCGAGAGTAATGTTGATAAGAATTTTGGGAATACTGGTGGCAAAACCATTAGGCAATGTCACGTTTGCGGCACTCGCTGTGCGTGTTGCCCAGGGCAAACCCGTGCCTAAGACAATGCCACTGGCGGATAAGGCTTTAAGAAATTCGCGTCTGTTCATAATCAGTCTAACCTCGGTTTAACGTAGGTTTTCAAATGAAGGGTTCAAATCAATTGGGTACGGGTGGATAAGGCTGCAAATCAAGTTCAGTGATAAAGCGATAGTCTCGTTGATTTTTTGACACTAAAGCATAATCCCAAGCAATAGCAGTGGCAGCAATTAAAGCATCTGCAATCAATAAGCCGTGGCTTAAACGGTATTTTAGCAACAGCTCATCAGCTTGTTCTGAAATCACTTCATTAATAGCTAAAACTTGAAAGCGTTTAAGGAATTTTTCGGTATCACGCAGTTCGTGCTTATTACGACAACCCACTACAAGTTCCATTTTAGTGATAACACTGACCGCTAATAGAGCGTGTTCTTCATGTTTTTTAAGACAATCTATTGCAGGTTGAACACTCATTCCAACGTCAATCAAAATATCAGTATCCACCACTATTACATCAGCCAATGATTTATCCCCATTCTTGTTGGCGTAATTGTCTGACCCAAGTGCTGCTGTCTTTCATCTCTGTTCTATTTTCCCACATTCCAATGAAAGGTTCTGTCTCAATAGCCGATGAGTTGTTTTTAGAGATGGCACAAAGGGCATAGCGTTGCTTTAGAAAAGCAATAAAGTCAATAGCTTCTTTTTGTGCAATAGGCGGCAAAGAAGCGATGTCTTGCAGGATTTTCTGGTTCATTTAAAACTAAGCCCCCTCTTGAGCAAAAATAAAGGGGATAGCATTAAGGAAGTTCACCGCTTGACCGATATTTTCATTAGCGGCGCGGCGTTCGCTAGAATCATCTCCGCCCAGTGCCATCGCTGTTTCACTCCATGTCGTCATGCTGCTTTGCACAGTCGCATCGCTGCTGATGTCTGCACTGGTAAACACGCGGTCAGCGTTGTTTTGATCCAATGCATAACCCGCATCGGTGCCTGTTGCCAGTAAAGCGTAGAGTTGTAAGCGCTCTAAATCGCCGAAGTTTTTCAAGCCATCCGCCATAAAACGTTGCCAGAGAAATTCTGCTACCTGTTTCACGCTATAAGCCCCATTGCTATCGACAGGGATCACGCTGCCCCAGTCTTTTGTCCACACCGCTTGTCCGTTTTCTTCCAAAACGGCTTTTTTATTGATGCCGGAGGATTGAGTGCTGCGGTTGTAAACGGCACGGAACACTTCAGCGCTATCAGCGGCTTCGCTGCCTGTTTGTCCGCCAAACACATCGTGTAAGGGGCGGAACACTTGCGTGCCTTCTTTGCTGTAGCCGTCAATTTGATACAGATCACGATAGCTTTCTGCGTTTCTCAAGGTCATTTGATTTAAAGCCAACAAATAGCGATCAATCACAGAATGATATTTGATGCGATCAGCGCTGTGAAACAAAGTAGACACTGCGTATTGCTGGAGAAAAGTCAGCAGATTTTTTTCTGCCATATTCGCCCAAGCGGTTTGAATCACTTTGGTTTTCGCATCGGTTAAATCATCATCAGCAAAGCCGCGAATCAAAATAATCGGCAGGTTTTGCAGACTTTCAGGATGATTGATCGCGGTTTGCGACAAGCTATTGACTTTCTCTTCTGCGGTGCTGCCTGCCACGCTGATGTTGAGGATGTCTAATGGTGCTGCATGGTGTGCTTCCGTGCCCACCGTGATGACCTCATCTAAACGCCCGTTCACCAAGTTCACTGGCATGTCGGTCAGCAGTTTTGCGGTGTTGGGAATCGCCAATTCTTCATGATAAGTCGAATCGTAATAACCCAAAATGCCGAAGAAGATTTGATGATATTCGCGGGCGAAATCTTCATTACCACGAAACACCAATGTGTCGTTGTCAAACGTGTTGCGGCGGTGGTTGTACTGCGTCGCTACAGCGGAAGAGAGTGCTGCGATGGAGACGACATCCTGATAAGGCTTGGCATCGGCTAGTGCGGTGGTGATGTCGTCGTAATAACGCGCCATTTGGTAGTTATTAATGCCGACATCCGCATCGAGATTGACGGTGAAATGGTAATTGGTTTCCCAAAAGCCAATACGCTGGCGCACGGGATTCAGTCCACGCAAATTGACGGCTTGCCGCCAAGTCCGTTCTGCACCGCGACGATCACCCAAACCTAAACTTTTCTGTGTATCCGCATTCGTGATGGGATTGCTGGCATCCGTGCTACTCCAAAAAGCGCTTAAGCTTTTTAGCGTCCCGGTTAATTCACTGGTGTCTTGAGTGGTCGGGTCTGTCACCGTGATTTGGCTGGGGTTTTCCAGCACATCGCCCGTTTCAGCCGGAGACAATTTGGCATTAACAGTGTCCAAAGTGAGTATTTCGCCGATGGCTTCACTCGGATTCATACCCGCCCAAGTTTGAATTTGGCTGTCGCTGGCAAAGCCACCAAAGGCAAAGGCGTGCAGCACTTTGCGCACTGCTGTTTCACTCCAACTACTCAGCGCTTCAAGCCCTGCGGTGAGTTTGAAAGCACCAAAATGTAGATTGCCAGTGCTATCTAAAAAGCCTAAGAAAATAGTCAGCGGATAATCCAACACATTAAAGAAATTGCCGCTCACGACTTCATAATCAATCGCACCGTTATTAACGGGTAAATTGAGGTTAGTTAAAGTGAGTCCTGCACCACTGAGCACAGAAAAACCCGTAGCGGTTTTTTGCAATAAAGTGCCATCTTTTAGTTGAATCAGTACATAGGTTTCAGCGACTTGAGCATCAGCAATTTCAATGCTTTTGCTAATCGTGCGCTGTGTGTCGTCGGGTAAAATGTTGATGTCGCTAAGCGTTGAACCTTGCGTGCTGAGGGTTTCTGCATAAGCATGACCCAGCAAAGTGGTCAGCACAGTAGCAAGAGCTAAGCGCCGAAAGCAGGAGCGTTTGGGCATGGTGCCTCCTTACAAGACAGTGGAGAAATCATAAAGCGCTAAACAGACCCCCTAGGGGTCTATGAGGGGTTTAGCGGCGTTGAACTCTAGGCAAGTCTACGACGAATAATACGGTGGGGGAAATCTGGAAAAAATAGGCTTCCCAAATATTAGCCGTAGTGCTTTCACGGATACAAGGCATGTGAAGACTGCTATCAGTCGCATCATACCGCGCTAAGCAATTGTCATCTAAATTCGCGTTTGGCACGACCTGTATATTTTCCAGCTCGGTGAGAAAAATAAACGGGGAAAAGCGTTGCACCATAGACACTGAAAATACCTGTCCTCCCGCTTCCATACACGGAATATCTAAGCGGCTGTTGTCTATAGCCAGGGTGTAAGTAGCGGTGCAGGCATCAGAAAACGGTGATGGCGTTTCCCCTGATGGCTTTGGGCGCGAGGCTTCAGGAGGGGGTTCTGGTTGGGTGGAAGGGTTTAAAGCACCATCAGGAATCACCGTGCCATCAGGGATACCTTGATTAATTGTGCCTGCACCAGCACCATCCAAAGGCAATTGTGTGGTGCCGCCCAGTTTGCTTGAGAAGGTATTGACCAAAGCAGGAATGGCTGATTCAGGTACCGGAAAGCCTAAGAGGTTGGTATAAATGCCGTAATCAATGCCGTGATAATTGAAGTATTGTGCATTGACGCGATATTTTTCAAATAAATCCAGAAAATCGGCTACCAGGCGCTCGCCTCCCAGATCATTTTGGAAAGCAAAAATGGATACACCAAATTCTCCTACGTTGACCGGAACATTGTGTTCCATGAAGTAGCTCACACCATATTCCAACAGGATTTTTTCTAAGTAATCTTTAGTAAAAGAATGCTTGTCTTTTTTGTACTTAAACTCCTTAAAGTGAAAACCCAGCATGGCCCCTTTACCTTTTATTTTTTCCCCTTTAATCCAACCATTGATTTGATAAAAATGGCCTTGCTTAACCGGTACCGTCATTTTGGTACTTTGCACGGTATAAGTCCCTTTTGCTTTAGAAATAGACACGGCTTCACTGCCGACTCGTCCTTTACTTTCAATGCGCTGGGTACCACTGCCGCTGCCAACTTTTTTGCCTGACCAACTATCAGAATATGACAGCAGAGGATCAACACTATTTAAGAAATACCAATCACTCGGTTGACGGTCTACCTGTGCATGAAGTAATTGACCGACTAATTGACCATTCGCATCATATTCATTCACTACAAAATCATCAAAATAAGCTTTGCCCGTATTGTCTTGTGAAACAAAAGCAGGGGTGGCCCCAAAGACATTATCATTAGGCACGGCATGTAAAGGCCCTTCATAATACGTCCAGTCACTATTGCCATTAGGAATGGGTGGATTAATGACTAAATCTGAATCGTTCATATCCCAGGGAAACACGGAAATCTCAGGATCAGGATAACGCCCACCATAACCGCGACCTTTGGTATAAATGAATTGATTAGAAAATTCCCAGGATTCATAAATATGGAAATCATACATAATATTGTCATCATTCAAGATGAACGGCGCAGTATCATCGGTAAAGGCTTCTTCAACAATGATTAAATGGTTTTTATCCACAGTACGAATTTCATCGACTAATTCTTGCGTGTAATTCTCCCACTGCTTATTGTTTTTAGGTGAAGGCTCATTAATTAAATCATAAGCCGCTACAAAAGGTTCATCTTTATAACGTTTAGCAATGGCTTTCCACAAGTTGTTTAAGCGCGTGCGATATTTATTATTACTCCCCCAAAAAGGCCCACTATAACCCCAGCTTTGATAACCGCCAGGAGGAACGTGCATATCTAAGATTAAAGCCACACCATATTTACGTGCCCAGACAATATTCTTTTCTAACCATTCCCAGCCCTCTTGCTTATATTTGCCCGGATTGCTGTTATCTTCAAATACGGTATAAGTCATGGTCAGACGCACCACATTCATCCCCATATCCGCTACGCGCTTATAATCAATTTCATCATAATTTTTAGAACGAAAAATCTTCTCCGCAGGCTCTGAATCATCATCATCATAAGCAATGAAATTCACACCTAAAAGACGCACGACTTGTTCATTACTCCCCACCACTAAATCACGGCCTTTAGCTCGAATGAAATCTTTAGGACCAGCAGGCGTTGGGGTATAAGCCACAGGTGCTGTGATTTGCACATCATCCACATAGAAATCCATGCTTTTGTTTTCGTTATACACATAGAGGTTGAGCACTTTTAAACTGCCTTTAGTCGATAATGTGAAAGGCCCTGATAATTTAGTCCAACTATGTGAGCGTAAAGGCACGCTATCAATTTCTAGATATTGTTTACCATTGCCATCTTCTTGGCTAATGCCGAGTTTGAAACGCTCAACGCCTTCTGGTGCGTTTTTCGGCTTCACCCAGGCTGAAATCGTATAGTTCACACCGGCCTCAAGTTTACCTTTGAGGTCTTGTCCAGGCCCTACGTAATCTTGAGCACGATTTTCAATTAAAGCGCTGTAAGTGCCTTCATGCTTGTCTGCGGTACTGCTTAACAGCGTTCCTTCAGCACCCGAAACAAACCAATGAGTATCAATTGGTTGGGTTTCAAAATTGCCATTTTCAACAAAGCCTGCAAAGGCGTTAGAAAACCCGCCTGCGGCGAGTAAAAATAGGTAGACACGGCGATCAAATAAGCTGTGCCAGTTAGATTGCTTCATACTTATCTCCTGAATGGGTTGGGCGTTACATATCTAAACTGAAGACTGACGATGAGGGATAGGTGTTATAGCGAAAAGGTGTGATTTTTGGGCTTATTTTTCAATTTTCATGGCAAATTATAATTCTATCTATTTGAAAAAACATAAAAAAGTTCCAAGCCCATACCTTTTGAGCCGATAAATACCTTTCGCCATTCGTCTAATGTATCAAAGGAAATTTGGGGCACGTAGTGTACCTGAGCCAAATAACAAATGTTGTGTCAAGCACCCCTATTTTTTGCTAACCCTTCTTAATTTAAGGTGCATTAATTAAGGTAAGAGTTCTACCCTCTAAGCTCACTGGCATCAATTTCATGAGGTGCTTCCAACTATTGGAGGGAGGTATTGAATCCAGAAAGGATGCTCGTTGGGAAAATAGTAAACAACATAAGTCTTGCCCAGGCTTAATCACTGTGGAGAAAAACAGTGGGATTGAGTATTTTTTTGTTCATTTGAAGAGCATAGTGATTTGTGTGACGAGAATGAGTGGGAAAAACTACCCATATCCGTTGTTTTGCAGCCAATGTCTTCAGGCGATTGCCGGATAAAAAGTACCTGATAGTGCTAGATTTTAGCTGAGATTTAAGGCGCGTGAGTCGGCGCATAGTGAGCGATGTCACAACACACGCCTTAAGAGCCTATACGAAAACGGGATAATCGGCTGCAAACCCACCCTTTTGGTCAGGTTTTCCGCTTTTTTTCGTTAAATAGCCCGCTATTCGTCTTAAAAAACCGAAAAAACTGCCTCAAAATGGCGAATTTTCGCTTCGATTCCCCGTCTTCGTATAGGCTCTAAGCCTGGACAAGTCTATTATAGAAGGTTTAATCATTACTCAACTCACTAACATTAAGTATGAATGCCTGAACCTATTCTCATATAAGTGATAGAAATGATAACTTTACTGAGTTTAATCGTATCTATATTAATCAATATTTGAGGATCACTGTGATTAAATTCAAACATATTTGGAGCAATTTGTTCTGCATTCTCAATTTTGCAAGATAATTGATGCGGTATTCCATTATTATCAATGCCTGTGATTTGATTGAATAGTACAATAGATTCAGCATTCACGGGATCAAATCGTAGACCAACAATATTAGAACAATGGCTGAGTTCAAACTCAAAATAATGTTCATTATTCTGGATAGGGTAAATAATGCATCTATCTTCACTAAAACCATGACCCTCGTCAACAAAAAGCTGAGTAAAATAGTTAGGCATTATTTTCTCAAGATTAGCGTTTAAAGCTTTATTTTCTTCTTCTAATTTTAAAAGATGCCCTAAATTTGAAAACAATAATTGATAAATAGAATTGAGGTTAGCTTCTTTAATAAAAGATAAAAACTCTTCTAAGTTGCTATTACCAACGGCAAGAATACCTAGGCCATCACCATGTTCAAAATTAAAAGAAGGATACTGGATAGATATTTCTTCCCATAATCTCCATATACCTAAGCCATGTTCTCTTGGTGTTGTACCATGAAATATAATAATACCTCGGTGACTCATTTTAGGTAGCCAGCTTTCAAAATCATGTTTAACAGCGTCATAAGTATGTAAACCATCAATATGCAATAAATCAATACTCTGATTTTCAAACGAGTCTAACATTTCATCAAAGCTAGCTTTTAATAAGTATGAAAAACCTGAATAGTGCGCCTCCTGATAAGCGGACAACTCTTGATAAATAGATTGTCCGTGGAAATTAATGTGTTCATTATCTTGCCAAGTATCTATACCATAACATTGAGTGTTTAATTGTAATGTTTGTACAGCTTGACAAAAAGCATTGTAAGAATTACCCATATGAACACCTAACGCTACAAAAATACTAGGTTTCAGCGTTTCTATTAAATAGAAAGCAAAAGGGATATGTTCGATCCAAGCATGAGGTTTTTGGATCATGCTTGGTAAAGAAAAGATACCACCTTTCAAAGGACTACTATTTATCATTGCACCTGATTGCAAGAGAATCTTTCTATTAATGATGTCTCTATTACTCAACTGTCCTAGTTGGTTTGCTCTATCTTGTATATTTTGAGGGAAATCTTGTCCATAGACTTGCTTAATCCAATCGGCATAAGCATAAATTTTATGTTGGGCAGCATGGTGTTTTGGATAGTGTTTAAACTTCACACATTCTTTGCAAACTTTAACTGGGTATTCATCTACTAAAATGCCTTGACGAATACTTTGATAGCCATTTCCTCTCCAAATTTCTTCTCCTGAATTTTTTCTTGTGTCTCCTAATGAGGGCGTCACATAATTTGCTGGGAAGCAACAAGGGATTGTTTGACCATCTGTTCTTAAATAAAATGTGTGAAATGCCTCAAAACAAGGGGTGTCAAAAGCAGGTTGTATTGTTTTTATCCCTAAGAATTCTTTGATAGTTTCATCTGTATGTTCTAAAGCCGTTTTCATCATAATCGGCTTAGATTGATGATCTTTAGGTGGTATTTTAGGTTTGATTTTTTTAGCTGTCGCCTTAATCTCATGAAGAGGCAAAGTTTGTATCGTAGTCGATGTGTTTTGATTGCGTTCATCAAAGAGACTGTTAAAGTTAAAATGGATACCCTGTTTATCAGAATATTTTTGTATGATCTCCATTGTATTTTTTGTATCTGATTGAATTTTAGCCGCATGAGCATGAAACTCTGGATTATTGGTATAGTCTAATAAGGACTTCAACCCGATAATATTGGCACCAACGCTTTTCATCAGGTCAATAAATTCATATAAAGTATCAACGTGATGTTGAAAGCTTAAAGAGTTAATCTCAATGATAGGGAATTTACTGTTATGCTGTTGCTTAATTTTATCCAGCCTAGCAATACCATCTAGTACAGTTTCAAAATTTCCTCCTAAATATACATTTTCATAATCTTTTTTATTACTACCAGAAAAAGAAATGACTATTTTAAATACTTTTTTATCGACTAAAAACTGACATAATTCTTCCGTAAAATGCATACCATTAGTGAAGAAATGAATTAATACTTCGTAATTAGAAATATAATCAATAATTTCTTTGAAACGTGGGTGAATGGTGGCTTCACCGTAGCCGAAGCAATGTACTAATATTGAATGCTGAAGTATAGAATCTAAAGAAGTAAAATCCTCTATCTCTAAAAAACCCCTTTCCATAGTTTTTAGTTTTTCAAAACGATTTGAATTTATACCTGAAAAAGTGGCGCACATTGCACATTTGAGATCACAAACATTGCTGATTTCTAAAAAAACTTCTAAAGGCCATTGAGGGGCTATATCTGTTGTTTCTAAGAAATCTAGAAAAGAATTAACCGCACTTAACTTGTTTTTTAGGTACAAAAGTTTATTCTCCGAAGTGTTTTGTGTATTTTCTATCTGTCTTGTTTTAAAAGATTTTTTATTAGAAATATCGCCTAGTTGTCTTGTCCGTTGTTGCAATGCCTTATCAAATTCTTTTTTATGAACATGTTCAAACCAAGTGGCATAGCCTCCAACTTTATGTTGAATAGCATGATGTTTTGGATATTGGTTATATTTGATGCACTCTTTGCAAATATTCATTGGATAACGCTGTTGCAATACATTGTCCTGCACTACTTTATATCCATTGCCGCGCCATATGTCTTCAGCTAAATCATCATTAATATTGCCTAAAGACGTATTGAAAAATGAACCTAGTGCATTATTAGAAAAACAACAAGGCACTACATGGCCATCTTTTCTTAGATAAAAGGTACTAAAAGGCTCAAAGCAATAAACTTCAGCATCAGGTTCAGTTGATTTAATATCAAAAAACTCAACCAATTCTGTTGGTTTTTTGTTTAATGCGCTATCTAAGCCATCTTCTTTAGAATTTTTGATAGGTTTTAGTGGAACTATAGTGTCAGCTATAGATTTAAATTCGGCAATAGGTATGACATTTTTTGTCGTTTCTGGTTTATTAAAATCTGCACTATCAATAAATGGTGCAGGATTAAATTGAATTCCTTTTTTATGCGCATATTCTTTAGCCTTTTCTAGCAAAACACCCTCTATTTCTGGGCGCATTAATGCAGGATGCCCATGCAACTGCGGTGTGTCAGAGTAAGTGACTAAAGATTTTAGTTCAATGCCATTAACGCCTACATTGGCCATTAAATCAATAAACTCAAATAGGCTATCCACTTGATGTTGGAAAGCTATAGAGTTTATTTCAATGATAGGGTATTGACTGTTATGTTGTTTTTTAACCTCATTAAGTCGAGCTATACCTTCCAAAACTGTTTCAAAATGTCCGCCCAAGTACACATTTTCATAATCTTTTTTTGTTGCACCAGAAAAAGAAATGACGACTTTAAAAAGATGTCTTTCCACCATTAATTGGCATAAGTCCTTAGTTAAGTGCATCCCATTGGTAAAAAAATCAACCAGAACTTCATAATCTAAAATATGTGTGAGTATTTCTTTAAACCGGGGATGTATTGTGGGTTCACCATAACCAAAGCAATGAACAATTAATACATGTTCTAGTAAAGTGTTAAGAGCAGAATAATCTTCTACTTCTAAAAAACCTCTTTGAGAGTCTTTTAATTTTAAAAAACGTTCAGGGCTGAGAGCAGAAAATGTTGTACACATCGTACACTTTAGATCGCAAACATTACTAATTTCAAGAAACAATTCTATTGGCCATTCAGGGCGGGTTCCACCTTCAACAAAATCACAAAATGAGGAAACAGCATCTTTTTTAGCTAAATGGTGTTTAGATAATTTAGGTGTGTCTGATGGCATTTGAAATGAAGAGTCAACAACTGAAATAAATACTGGGTCTATTTCATATTCTTTAGGTGCTTGGTTTACAAACCACTTGCAAAAACTGGTTCTATCTTGAGTTAAAAATTCAGGGAAGGCTTGTTGTAGATTAAGACGATTTTTATATATAAAGTAAGAAACGGGGGTAATAATAGGCAACCTCTCCTGGTCTTCTTTAAAGTCAATCGGCGACATTAGCCAATTAAAGAAACAGGTATTCGATTTTGTTTCAAAAGGATCAGGCCAGCGCTGCAATGCTGAAGGGGTAGAAAAGTAGAGTAAAGAAATGAACTGAGTCACCTTAACACCATTATCAAAATTATTTTTTTTATAAAATGGATTTATTGAGGCGTAATCAAATGAGGGGGGAGATGGCAGGCTTTTATCCATTGAATAATCTAGTTTTTTAAATAATTCAGGATAAGGGGCTTCAGTTCTAAAGAGTTCTAAAATTTTATTTGGAATGACTTTCTTCCATTCTCCTTGAACACCTTTTCTAAAATGCTTAGGATCAGTAACTCTGCTCACTCGCAGGCTCTTTAAATCACAAGCTGCAACAGCCTGCAAAATTTTGCCTTTATTACAGGTGCTTATCTGATTAGTCAGTATTTCTAAATACTTTAAAGGATTTTGCAAAAGTTCTTCATAAGATACCATTTGAACAGTATATGGTTCCCAGTGTAATGGAATATATAATTCTTTAAAAAAATGATGTTTTACATAATCAAAGGTATATTCTCCCATTACCTCCTGATCATGACGCATATTAATGACTTTATCTTTGGCATCTTGTTGCAATCTTTCTTTTGGCAACCATTGTATAAAATTAAATAAAGAAATAAGTACATCAGCAGGATGGCGTTTTATTGTTAATAAAGTAACTTTATTTGCATTTAAAAAATCTACTAGCTCACCGGGATTTTCATAATGTTGATGAGCTACCCAGCGATGACCCAAAGTTGAGAAACCTTCCTTAAGTTCTGCAACGTTTCTAGAAAGTTTAACTATAGGTAAGTCATAAACATGAGATAATAACTGTCGCAACCAAGTATTTCCAGTTTTACCGGTGGATGCAATTAAAATTTTCATTTCATCTTGAGCGTTTGCAGATGCTTTTTGAGTTTCAATTTCTACTAATTTAAAGACCTTATCCTCACTAAAAATGGCTTCAATTGTTAAAAAGGGTTGTTTTTCAAAAACAATGCTTGGGATGAGAAATTTATATCTATATTGGTTGTTTTGATAAACAACATCACCTTTAACCTGTGTATCTGAGGTTAAACTTAATTGTATATCTTGTAAAGTATGTGTGGTACCAATGCACCCAGACACAAAAATATCATTTAGAGAAAAAATTTCTTTTTCTTCAGGAGAAAACAATGAATGTGTATAGAGTGAGTTTTTTTCGTTAAATAAAGTAATCTTGGTCACTTTATGAGAATATATTGTGTTTCCGTCTAGCATTTCTGTATTATCCTGGTTTTAATAAGGTGAGAAAGAATAATGTGATTTACTGGTTATTTTTAATTTTTATTGATTTAGATGGTTATCTTTTTATTTGATATTATAGGGATAATTCATACGAATTCATCATAAATATTCATTTTAGGAAAAAAATATTTTACCTGAATCAAAGCTTTCAAACAAATGTTTGACCTGTGAGAAAGTGTCACATTCCATAAAATTTTTGAGAATATCATTTTTAATGTGTCACCAAACATCCTCAACGGGATTTTGTTCAGGAACATTAGGTGCAAATAGAAGGCATTCTACAGGCCATTTTTCTTGTTCTATAGCTAAAGTATATTATTTATAGGCTTACGATAGAGCTAAACCCAAGACTGCCAGTCCTTCGAGGACTGGCAGTCTTAACAACTGATATAATTTTGCTATAGTCCTTCATTGATCTCATTCAAATAATCTTGTGTTTTTATGCATTTATGATAACTAGCGCCATCCCAAATGAATAGCAAACGAGAACCTCTGAATTGATCACATAAACATTGAATGACATCAACCGTATTTAGGCAATCCCCTTTATCATAAGGTTTAAAAATAAATTCTTTTGTTAAATAGTTGATGACACTGTAATAGCTTTGTCGCTCTTTTTGATTAAGCACGGGAATGGGAATTTGCTCCCCTTTGCGTCCTCAAACACAACCACACGCATCACTCCACAATAAATAGCATTCATATTTAATTAAAATAATGAGTTACCCTGTTCTTATGATCTCAGCATTATCTTCAAGTTTTTTTATGTCTTCACGTTTCTTGATGACGGCCTCTCCGTCTCTTTTCGGGTTTACTTTTTCTGTTTTTTTCCCACTCATTCCCGTTTCATGTAGCCATTTATGGTAAGAACTTAATGATGAATACTGCCCTGTTCTTCATCACTTAAGTATCCTTCACTGCCTATGTACCCCAATAGTAAACCCTCTGCACGACAGACTCGATTCCACTGTGTGAAAAAATCAACATCTACATTGAGAGCATGGCTCATCATATCTCTGTTTGAACCCGATAAAAACATCTTTGTAGACATAGCGCATTTAATGTCACGAGAGTTACCCTCATTGATTAAGTTATCAAGCGCCATTCTTTAATCCTAGATAATGAGAAATAGAATATATATTATAATCATTTTTTAATTTCAAATAGTCGTATATTTGAAGAGTTCTCTCTATAAGAGACCTGCCCAATTTTATAAGCTACTAAATGGCAGAAGTATTTTTTTAGATGAAATAGCCTAACCCATCGTCGGGGACGCGCCCGCCAAGTTGCCACGTTTTAAGCTTTTGTCGAACCAGCCCTCGACGCTTTTTTCTGCATGGCCTTCTGCGGCATCATTTCCCCTGAACAACTCGCCCCTGAAGGCTGTGTCTGTGATCCGCTCTTATTCCCACCGACCTTACAGCCTGGATTGCATTTTTCTCCTCCCGGACGACGCATTAACTCTGTTTTGCCGACTGATAATCAACACAAAGCCACCTTTGTTTATCCTGATGGACGGGCGCAAGTGGTGAATCCTGCGGTATTAGAACCGGATGAATTTCAAGCGCTAGGAGAAGGATATGAAGGGGTAGAGAAGGTCGTCCGTAACGCCAACGGCACTTTTACAACCATTGCGGCAGGGCAAAAATATCTTGTAAAACCTCAATTTGACGTGCAGGTGCTAGACAATGTGGACAACATAGACAGCAGCCAAATTGGGGTGAATAACGATATTTTGGAATTCCATGTGCCGTTTGAGGGACAAAGCAGCGATACTCGCCGCCGTGGACGCGCCCGTCAAGTCATGGTGTTTCAACCTGTCGTGGAATTTATTCCTGAAGAATTTTGTTCTCTTGAACTCGTGTTTGAGCGCAGAATTTGTCAATTTGGAGAGCAATTCTGTGAAGAATTGTTACCCGGTGATTGGCGCTGTGAGTTGAGCGTGGACGCTTTGATGCAGCCTCCTGTCCCCGCCTTTTTTCAATAACACCCTTCTTAGGTGTGCAACATTTTAGGAATAACACCGCTTAGAGCCTATACGAAGATGGGGAATCGAAGCGAAAATGCGCCATTTTGAGGCAGGTTTGCAGCCGATTATCCCGTTTTCGTATAGGCTCTTAAAGCGGTGTTATTCCTCGCATACCGTTGATTCATCCCGCCTCTTCTTGCTCACCTTTACCCACACAACAAGTCCATTCTTTTGCAAGCATTGTCTTATCAGTTCACAGCGAGTCTGATAAAGTGCCGCATTGACGATCAGCTCGCTTCATCATTCCTCTGTTCGCTTCTTCTAAAACCAGGCGTTTATGCATGAAATATAAGAATATCTTGTTATTATTCACGCTCTTAAACCTATCTGCTTGCGGTGCTTATCAAGCTTTCGACCCTTGTGCCCATCGGTTGCAAAGTGGCGATTGTTACCAAGCGACAGGGCCGAAAATAGATGACCCCGATTTACTACAAGTGACGCAACAAGCCGCTCACGCCTTGTTGCAGGTGCTAGATAAGCCGTTAGATAAAGATAAAGCGCTGTTGGTGACGAGCTTGGCAGATGTGAATCATTTAGAACAGACCTCCGCATTGGGGCGCGTCTTAAGCGAGCAATTAGCCGCTCATTTCACCCGCAGTGGCTACACCGTGCGCGAAGTGCGTTTTCGTCAAGATTTATTAGTCGAGCATGATAATGGTGAATTTATTTTATCGCGTTCCTTGCCCGCTATTTTTGAGCATCAACCTGTCGCTATGATCATGACCGGCACTTATGCGGTGGCTCAATCTGAAGTCTATGTGAGTTTGAAAATCTTAAATGTAGACGGCATTGCTTTGGCCTCACATCTACTGGCCTTACCTTTAGGTGAAAACATTCAACGCTTGTTGATGCAACAATAGACGGGTTGTAAAGGATACGATGAGAACCGCCATGCAGAATTTCTGGCAGAAAATCACCTCAACCAGCGGTGATTCAACCCAACAAGTGATTGATTTAATCATTTTCTTAGGCTACTTTTCGGTGTGTTTATATGCCGGAGGTATTGCTTATGAATCCAGCTACAATGATTATTTTTCACTGACCCGCACTATCGACTTAAAAGACACCCATCTCGCCATTCAATTTGTTGTCAATGTACTGGCGACGCAGAGTTATTGGCTGCTGTCTTCTTTGTATGCCCTATTATTTATTTTCATTTATTACTCATGTCGATATGCTTGGCGACCTTGGCTGGGTTATTTTGTATTAAGCCTGTTGTTGTATACCACTTTTCTTTTATGTGGATTTATTGGAAATAATGCCGGACATCATGATGCCACTCAAGATGGCTTGAAAGAATTTACTAGCCGCCCGGTGATTAAATTATACGGCTTGAACCATGAAACAATGGATTTCTCAGAGGGCAGCTATCATTTGTTAGGTAAGGATGAGAATAGTTTTTTTGTCTTTGAACCTGCGGGAGAACAAGGTTCTATTTTACAAATCCATGCCATAGCCAAAAGCGATATTAAACACTATGAGGTTATTGTTAAATAATGCATCAATATCTTTTAAGTAGCTTAGAGCCTATACGAAAATGGGATAATCGGCTGCAAACCCGCCCTTTTGGTCAGTTTTTCCGCTTTTTATCAACAAATAGCCTGCTATTCGCCTTAAAAAACCGAAAAAACTGCCTCAAAATGGCGCATTTTCGCTTCGATTCCCCATCTTCGTATAGGCTCTTACTGTTTTTATTCATCATGCCTAGTGTGTCTCAGGCCGACATTATCAAACTTGAAACCAATGTTTGGTCAAACAAGCGGCCTATTGTATGGAGCGGGACATTGCTCAGTATTGATCCTCAATCAAACCTGGCACATTTTGAATACAAAAACAAAGACACCATTAATACCTTTTCAGTGCATTTAACCCGCATTTATTCTTTAACCTTAGATAGTCAAGATCGCGTCAACCGCCCCTTTCCTAAAACCAGAAAAGACATTACTACTGAATTACCCATCAATCCTAGAACTAAAAAAGTCTTGGAATTATCCAATAAAAACTTTGTCGCTGATGATATACCTGAGAATGTTAAAGTCAGGGGCCATCAAGATAGCCTGGTCATTTATTTAAATGGTCGTGTTGTTTCGGCTGACCTGGAAAACATCGTACTTCAAGCCAGAGCTAAACAACGGCAGCAAGAAACCTTTAGCATCACGCGCTCTGATTTTCGTAAATGGATTCGATAATGGATGTGATGCCATCTTCGTATAGGCTCTGAGTCTTATCATCACCACTCGCACTTTTGATAAAAACGAGGTTAAAACATGACAAACACCCCGCATGGTCAATGGTCATCACGTTGGATATTTATTCTTGCCGCCACGGGTTCTGCCGTAGGCTTGGGCAATATTTGGAAATTCCCCTACACCGCTGGTGAAAACGGCGGTGGCGCTTTTATTTTGATGTATCTCATCTGTGTTGCCGCGATTGGTATCCCGGTCATGATGGCGGAAATCATGTTAGGGCGGCGCGGACGGCAAAGCCCTATCAATGCCATGCATACCTTGGCTTTAGAAGCACAACGCCATCCTATTTGGAAAATCATCGGTTGGTCGGGGGTCGTGGCGGGTTGTTTGATTTTGTCCTTTTACAGTGTGATTGCGGGCTGGGCGATAGCATATATCCCTAAAATGGCATTGGGCACATTCAGCGGTGCAGGCGCAGAACAAGCTAACGCGGTGTTTAATGGATTAATCGGCGATCCTTGGATATTGCTGGTGTGGCATAGCCTGTTTATGATGATGGTCATTACCGTGATCGCTAAAGGCTTAGAAAAAGGCTTAGAACGTGCCGTCAGCATTCTGATGCCCACCTTATTTATTCTTTTAATCGCCTTAGTGCTGTACGCCGCTTTTAGCAGCGGCGCTTTTATGCAAGGCGTGCAATTTATGTTTGCCACTGATTTTCACGCGCTGTTTTATCCAGGTTGCACACCCGAACAAACCGCTTGTGAATTTAGCGGACAAGGCGTGTTAAGCGCGATGGGCTTGGCCTTTTTTTCTCTCAGCATCGGCATGGGCGCGATCATGATGTACGGTGCTTACTTGCCGAAAAATATCTCCATCACTTCTTCGGCTATCACCATTGCTGTAGCTGATACGCTGGTCGCATTGTTGGCAGGCTTGGCGATTTTCCCTATTGTGTTTGCCAATCATCTTGATCCCGCTGCCGGCCCTGGACTGGTTTTTATCACCTTGCCCATTGCCTTTGGACACATGGGCGGCGGGACTGTTTTTGGCACTTTATTCTTTTTATTGCTAGTCTTTGCCGCTTGGACTTCGGCGTTTTCTTTACTCGAACCTGTCGTGGCTTGGTTGGTGGAAAGTTGGCGCATGACTCGTACAAAAGCCGCCATAGGCTGTGGTATTTTTATTTGGCTGCTAGGTTTATTAAGTGTTTTTTCTTTCAATATCTTGAGCGATTTCAAACCGCTGTCTTTTCTGAGCAGTACCCCTTTTGCCGATCAAACCTTTTTTGATTTGTTTGATTATTTGACTTCAAATATCATGTTGCCCATCGGTGGTTTATTAATTGCTATCTTTGCAGCTTGGGTCATGCAACACGCTGCCCGACGTGAAGAAATGGGTGCCGAACCACCTGATATGAGTTACAACACCTGGTTGTTCTTGATTCGTTATATTACTCCGATTGGCGTTGCTCTTATTTTCTTAAATGCCATTGGTTTATTTTCTTAAAGTAAGGAGGGCTGTTATGCGCATTTCATCTTTATTTCTGGCTGGAGGGCTGACTTTAGCATCAGTCACCGCTACCGCCGATTTACCTGATAAAGACAAACTGGGTGCGCTACGTAGCGCATTACAAACTAAAATGGGCGAATACAAGTTATTGCAAAATCGTGCAGGGCGTTGCTTGGATGCACCGCCAGATACCGCTAATAACAATGGTGGGCGTGTGATTCTCTGGGATTGTCATAATGGTAATTTCCAACGTTGGAAATACGAAAATGGCAAACTGATTAATAGCAGCGGTAAATGCTTAGATGTAGTGGCTCCAGAGTTACATAAAAATGGGGGACATGTACAACTGTGGGATTGTAATGGTGGACCGACCCAACAATGGCAATTTGAAAATGGTCGCTTGCGCAGTGCTGGCGGTAAATGCTTGGATATTCCTGCCCCCAATCCTAATTGGAATGTTAATGGCGCATCGCTACAAATTTGGGATTGTTTAAATAGCGACAATCAAAAATTTGAACATAAAGTGTGGTGGGGAAAATAAAACAGCTTGAGTTTGAGTTTTAGAGCCTATACGAAGATGGAGAATCGAAGCGAAAATTTGCCGTTTTGAGGCGGGTTTTTCGGTTTTTTAAGGCGAATAGTGAACTATTTAACGAAAAAAAGCGGAAAACCCGACCAAAAGGGCGGGTTTGCAGCCGATTATCCCATTTTCGTATAGGCTCTTAGCCTTTTAGGAGCGACACCGCTTTCAGCAGTGTTGTTCTCCCACACACAGACATTAAACCTTAAATTAAAAAACTTTCTTTATGAATAAAACCCCTTCTGCAAAAATTCTCATTATCATTGTCACCTGGAATAAAAAGAAATACGTCTTAGAATTACTGGATGCTGTGGATAATTTAGATTATCCTCGTCAGTTGATTGATGTGGTAGTCATTGATAATGCCAGTTCTGATGGCACCGTTGAAGCTATTCAAAAACAACATGGCAATATTCACCTCATTTGTAATCCAGAAAATATTGGAGGTACGGGCGGATTTAATACCGGCTTACAATATGCTTTTGATCAACAAGAAGGGGCTTATGACTACTTATGGTTATTAGATAATGATGTATTAGTACATCGCTGCGCATTAAATTATTTAGTTGATGTTTTAGAAAACAATCAAGATATTGCAGTAGCAGGTTCAACCATGCTGCAATTAGATTTCCCCTGGCGCATTAATGAAATGGGCGCTTATGTCAATCATGATGATGGCGCTTTAATTCTCAATCGGCATTTTGAAGAAATCCAACATTGGCGGGGATGCAGCCCGCATACATTAATTAATGATGATTCATTAGATTTAAGCAAAAGCTTAATGCATTGCCAACCTTATATGGATGTAGACTATGTGGCTGCCGCCTCTTTATTAATTCGTGCAAAGGTGGCTAAAGAAGCGGGGCTGTGGCAAGACTTCTTTATTCATTTTGATGATGTGGATTGGTGTTTGCGGATTGGACGCATGGGACATCGTGTCGTGGTGTCAGCACAATCAATGATCTGGCATTTATCAGCTGCGGCTAAGATCCCTACTTGGGTGTTGTATTACGATAACCGTAACCTTTTGGTCTTACAAAAAACCATGGGTTCTGACAAAAGCATCATGCAATATACTATGCGCCATATTATGAAAAAGGCTGGGTATTATGCATTACTGGGTAAAACAGATTTAAGCCGTTTACATAAAGACGCTGTGGATGATTTCTTAAATAATCGCTTGGGCAAGAAAAATATTCAGTTAGAAGCGCCTTATACACCTAACACCCAAATCAGTTCTGTGTTAATGGATGAAAGCATTCAAAGTATTCTCATCAGCATGGTGAATTTGCAAGCCACCGCCATTCAAGAAGCTTTGATTCAAGCTACGCAAGCACGACCTGAATTAGAAGTTAAATTTCTCGCTGATCCCTTTACTCAATTACCTGTTTATCAATTACCCCACTCTGAATTTGTGTATTTGCCTTTTAATCGTTTGAAGCGACACTGGGCATTGTGGAAAATGCGTCACACATATGATTTAGTCATACAATCTGATTATCAGCCGTTTATTTCTTTATCTTGGATTGCCCCTAAAGTGATGTTTATCAATGATGAAAATTTCAGTATGCGTGATCGTCCTTCTATAAGTTCTGTCTGGCAAACGATTAAGTGGTATGTCAATAGTTACTTTCTGCGCATTAAAGATTGAACTTGATGCTGCGTTTATTCAATGGGCTATTTTCAACACCAGAACCACTTCCTTTTGATGTTATTCCTCAAGAAGTGGAACTCAAACGTTGGAGCAGTAGTCAATGGACTGAATACCAAGCGTGGTTGTTTCATCATGCTTTTATCTCTTTGCATGATTGGCATCAACTGCGCAAGGAGGCAGTGCAATCGGTGCACAAGCCTTTTTTCAGTCTCATCACTCCGGTTTATAACACGCCGCTCAAACTGCTATTTGAATGCATTTACAGCGTGCAAACCCAAGCCTATCCACATTGGGAATTATGCTTAGTCGATGATGGCAGCAGCCACACCGCCACGCTGGCATTATTAGAAGCGATGGCCTTGGATGATGCCCGCTTGCGGGTGCTGCATTTAGAGCATAATCAAGGCATTTGTGGCGCGACGAATGCGGGGATCGCTATGGCACAAGGCGATTATGTGGGTTTTTTGGATCACGATGATCGCTTAGCCCCTAATGCCTTGTTTGCTATGGCACAACAGATTTGCCAACAGCCTGATGTGCAAGTTTTATATTCTGATCGAGATTTACTCTCGCCCAAAAACTTGCGTTTTATGCATTTGTTCAAGCCCGGTTGGTCGCCGGAAACCCTATTATCGGGCAATTATTTATTTCATTTGCTGGTTTATCGTCGTGATTTATTGATGCAATTAGAAGGTGTGCGTAGCGATTTTGAAGGCTCGCAAGACTATGATTTGATTTTACGAGCGGCAGATCGCCCGCTGCAAGTCGCGCATATACCGCAAGTGCTATATCAATGGCGACAGCATGAAAACTCGGTGGCCTTAGAACACAATTCCAAAGCCTACGCTTACGAAGCAGGCATTCGTGCTTTACAAGAAACTCTGCAACGCCGTGACTTACAAGGCGAAGTGAGTGAAAACCCACATTTGTGGCGTGGCAATTATCGCGTCAAGCTACGCGACCCAGAACGCCCCGTGCAAATCCTGCGTTGGAGTTCAACCGAACACTGTCAAGCCGACATTGCCCAAGCCCAGCTTCATCCCGACCAAGATATTGTCATTTTAGGCGAGGATGTACAGGCGATGGATGAAGACAGCGTGATGGAATTAAGTCGTTGGTTGCAGATAGAGGGCGTGGGCTTAGCCACGGGCAAACTGCTACACGGCGAACATTTAGTCCATGCAGGTTTAGTCCAACGTCCCAGCGGAGAGCCTTTGGCCTTGTATGCAGGACATCATGAATCGAATCCCGGCTATATGGCGGTCACAGCCAGCGTGCGTAATGTTAGCAGTGTGCATCCTGCTTGCTGCGTGATTCGGCACAGTTTATGGCAACAATTAGGCGGCTTAAACCCTGATTACCAAGGGCCTCACGCCTTGTTAGATTTTAGTCTGCGAGCTTTGCAAGCGGGGTTTCGTGTGGTGTATACGCCTTTTGCTCGATTTCAAACTGCGGCTCCGCACAGTCACTGGTTGGAAGCCGATCAACAGCGTTTTGCTGCCACCTGGAAAGAGTGGTTAGCGAAAGGTGATCCTTATTACAATCCTTGGTTAAGCCTAAAAGCCAATGATATGGGATTGGCTTTAGAGGAATAGAGAGGAGGGCAAGAGGGCCATTTCTTCTTTTTCATCTCTCATATTTTCCTTTACAGCAAAGCCTCTAGTTCTTCGTGTGCAGTCAACCATTCCTCTTCTAAATCAGCTAACTCTGCGGCTATTTCCTGTTGTTGTGCAACACACTGTTGGGCTTTTTCACGATCATCATACAAGTCTGGGTCAGCTAATTGAGCTTCTAAAGCCTCTTTCTTCCCACTTACTGTACCCATCTGTTGCTCCAGCTTTTTCACTTTGTTTTCTAATTGGCGTCTTTGTACGCGATCTTGTTGTTTCTGCTGCTTACGTTGCTTGTTATCCTCTTTACTTGGACTACCTTCTTGTGAAGCATTGAGCAACCAATCTCGATAAGCATCTAAATCGCCTTCAAAAGGTTTTACTGCACCGTGTGCCACCAACAACAGTTGATCGGTGGTAGAACGCAATAAATGACGATCATGCGAGACGACAATTAAGGCTCCTTGGTAATCCTGCAAAGCTAGATTGATGGCGTGACGCATGTTCAAATCCAAATGATTGGTGGGTTCATCTAATAACAATACATTGGGTTTTTGATACACCAATAAAGCTAAAGCGAGACGGGCTTTTTCTCCTCCAGAAAAGGGCGCAACTTTTTCGACGGCACGATCCCCTGGAAAACCAAAACCACCGAGAAAATCTCGCAAGCTTTGTTCTGAAGCTTTCGGGTCTAAGCGTTGTAAATGATCTAAAGCTGAAGATTCCAAGTGCAAATGTTCGAGTTGATGCTGAGCAAAATAGCCCACTTGTAAGCCTTGAGCGAGTTTAAACTCTCCTTCTAGTACCTGAAGTTCACCCGCCAATACTTTGATTAAAGTCGATTTCCCTGCACCATTTGGCCCCAATAAACCAATCCGCATTCCTGGCACAATACATAATTCCACTTGTTCTAAAATGACCTGTTGTGCATAGCCCAGGCTGGCGTGTTCCAAACTTAATAAAGGATTCGGGCACAGTTGTGGCGGAGCAAAACTAAAAGAAAACGGTGAATCAATATGCGCAGCACTGATGAGTTCCATCTTTTCCAACGCTTTCAAACGACTTTGAGCTTGCTTAGCTTTGCTGGCTTTGGCTCGGAAACGTTCTACAAAGCCTTGCAAATGCGTGATTTGTTTTTGTTGTTTGGCATAACTGGCTTGTTGCAAAGCCAGTTGTTCTGCACGTTGGCGTTCAAATGAAGCGTAATTGCCCGTATAGAGTTTGATGTCGTTCTGCTCAAAATGCGCGATGTGAGCCACCACATTGTCCAAAAAATCACGGTCATGCGAAATCAATAATAAGGTGCCCGTATAATTGGCTAACCATTGTTCAAACCACAATAAAGCGTCTAAATCCAAATGGTTAGTCGGTTCATCTAAGAGCAATAAATCAGAACGACACATCAGCGCTTGAGCCAGATTTAAACGCATTCGCCAACCGCCTGAAAAATCCGCCACGGGCTGGTTTTGCTTTTCTTCAGTAAAGCCCAAGCCGTGTAGTAATTGCCCCGCACGCGCACGGGCGGTGTAGCCACCCATGTGATCGAGTTGCGCGTGAAGCTCCGCTTCGTGCATACCATCACCTTGCTCTTGTGCCGTTTTCAAGTCTTGCTCAATCTGCCGCAATTCCACATCGCCATCCAATACATATTCAATCGCAGCTTGCGGCAAAGCGGGCGTTTCCTGCGCAACATGGGCAATGGTCCATTGTGCAGGCACCTCTAAGTTGCCTTGATCAGCGTGTAATTGATGGCGCAGCAATCCAAACAATGAAGATTTGCCGCAACCATTGGCACCCGTGATACCGACTTTCCAGCCGGGATAAACGGTTAAATCCGTGTCTTCGAGAAGAATTTTGTGACCACGTTGAAGATGAAGTTGGCGTAAGCTGATCAAGTGAAGCGCGTCCTTGTGAATTTAAGCGACTGTAGAAATGATTCATGTAAGTTCAATAAAATGAACACTAGCGGCACTAGCGTTTTAGTTTGTTTGTGCCGTTTGAGGCGTTTGTGTCTCTCGTGCCTTTCGTGCCTTTTATGTTGTTTTTTATTGCTGGCTGAAGAAATGACTCAGTGGTGTGATTTCTCACTGCATCTCGCGCAACCACTCTATTCTCTGGCGCACCTGTTGTGCTTGAAAACGAGCAGAAGTACCTTGTTCAACTTGCGCCAGCGCTTCTTCATAAAAGCCCAAAGCAGTGCGATTTTTCTGCAAATGCTCCAAGCTCACCGCAAGATTATAAGCGTAATCAGGGTTTTCCCGTGCATGACGATACGCTTGAAAATACGCTTCTTCGGCTTCACGCCAGCGCTTTTGACGGCTGTACACGTTGCCCAAGGCAAAATGCAGCCAAGCCGCGTCGGGTTGACGAGTGATTTGTTCGCGCAACTGCTGTTCTTCATCCACATTGGGCGCTTCAGTGTGCAAGGTCATCAAGCTCGTCTGTGCCACCGCATCATTGGGATGTACTCGCAACACCTGGCGATAAAAAGCACTGGCTTGCTCTTTATCGCCATATTGCTGGGCTAACGCGCCCAAGCCCAATAAAGCATCACGGTTTTGCGGTTGATGTTGTAAAACCTTTTGATACAACTGCACCGCCGTCTTTTGCTGTCCTGCTTGATAGGCTTGATAGGCTTGGTTTAATTGAGATTGCAAGGTGGGCGGTGCGGTTTGGCGACTGATGACAAAACCTTTTTCGGCTAATTGATCTAATTCATAGCGCGTTAAAGCGTCAAAAAAGCGTCCTTGAGGGCGTTGTGCTTGAGGGTTTTCCGGGGCTTTAGCCGGAGCAGGCTTCAACGGCATAGCAGGTGGCTGAGGGAGCGCAAGCGCAGCAGCTTGTTCGACTAAAGTTAAAGTGTTTGTTGCAGACTTTGATGGCGGCGGCGTTTCATTCTCCTGCGTTTTAGCGGGAGGGCTGTCAACAGCGGTGGGCGGCGCGGGAACAGTCGCCACCTCTTCAGGCGTATGGTGGGTGACCGGTGAAACCAGGGGTTCATCGACCACAGCGACATGGTTGTCGATTTTTTCTATCGCAGCCAATGGCGTGTTTGTTGTGGCGGGCGGTGTTGGAGGCTGTTGCTCTGCCTGCTTTTCACGCACGCAAGCGATGGTTTTACAACCCGTTTCCTTCATCGCCAATTGCATTTCTCGCGCTTTCGCCGCCATTTCTGGCGAACTAAAGGAACTTTCCATATCGTTTAGCAACAGCATCAAACCATAATACCCCCCGCCTAACAACAATCCGACTAAGACTAAAAAGCCTAATAAAACAGGCAGGTGAGACGGTTTTTTCTGCAATACCGCATGACCATCCGCCCGCAACATTTGTTCGGCAGCCAAACGTGCTTGAAGCTGATCATCAGCCTGCGTCGGTATATCTGCTGGAGAGGGCGTTTTAGGCGCAGGCTCTACAGGTTTTTCATCCTCATCCATCCACTGCAACTGCACATCAGCAACGCTCAACGCTTCTTCAGGGCTGGGCAAAGGACTCTCTGCTTCGATAGCCGCAGAGGATATTTCAAGCGTAGGAGCATCAACACTGGTTTCATTAGACGGCTCCTCCCTATCCTCTAAGACAACAGGACTGTCTTCTTCCAACAAATTACCCAGTAAATCTAGTTCATCATCCGTAGACGGTATTTCTAGCGTAGGCGTATCAACAGTCAGTTCATTAGACGGTTCATCTTCCCAATCTTCTAAGGTAACAGGGCTGTCTTCTTCCAGCAAATCATCCAGCAAATCCAGTTCATCATCCGCATTCAGCGCTTCTTCTAAAGTTTCATTATCCGCCGCCGCCAACAACTGCTCGACTTCAAGACTGCTCTCATCGTCATCGGATAAATCCAGTTCATCCACCCATTCATAAGCATATTCTGCTGAAGGTAAGGCATTTTCTTCTTGATCCGCTAATGACTGCGCGTCTTTTTCAGCTTCAGCTAATAATTCCAAAGGTGGTTGCAGCATTTCGCTGGCATCATCGGAGTCTTCGAGTAGGGACTCATCCAAAAGGCTGTCTTCAGTATCGGAAGTATCGGACACCATCGGAGCCCCAGGTTGAGCAGCCGCCATCTGCTTGGCCTGCTCAGCTTTTTTCAGGGCATCCATTAATAAACTCATGATGATTCACGGCTCAGGTTGTTTGAAGGGGAGAAAAGCTGCATTTTATAGGATTGCTACGGCTTGCGCACGATACTCACCCATGACGGGGAAAAAGAACCTCTCTGGTGCGGTGCCCACGCAAAGTGCGTGGGAACGAGAAGTGGAAGTTTTTGTCGGGTTACTATCGCTAACCCGACCTACGACATTAGACTTGTTGCGAGGGGTAGGCATCGTAGCGAAAAGGTGTGATGTTGAGGCGGTTTTTTGAGGCGAATAGCGGGCTATTGAACGAGAAAAAGCGGAAAAACAGGCCAAAATCCACACCTTTGCAGTCGATGGACACCCCTTGCAACAAGTCTATTAATACGGCGGCAATAAACGGCGCAGGCCATGCGCTAAAACAATCAACATAAATAATAGGTTACGCGGTAATAATGCAGGCCAGAAATAATTTAACGGGGCTTGCGCTTGGCCTTGACTGGCCTGCGCTGCTGCCTGCCCTAAGTGACAAAGCTGGGTGCGGCTGCGAGGCCAATCCACATAAGCTTGCTTCCAATCTTGCGGAATCTGTTGCACGCCTACGCTGCTACCCGCCAAAGCTCCGGTGATGGCACCGACAGTATCCGTATCGCCACCACAATTTAATACCACCTGCACACTGCTCTCAAAATCACCAAAATGCCGATACCACGCATACAAAGCGACAGGTACGGTGTGATAAACATACCCTGTCACCCCTGAACTTAAACCCAATTGCGCAGCAAAATCCTTCACGCTGAGCGGCTTTTGCAAGGCTTGTTCAAAAGTATTCAGCAGATGCTGCCATTCTTCATCTTGACTGGCTAAATCCCGCAAATGTTGGCAGAAACCCTTAGCTTCTGGGGCTTGCTGAGGCTGTTCTCGAAATATCCAGGCTATCGTATCTGCGATAGCTAAAGCTCCGGTATTGGCGCGTTCATCGGTGTGAGTGAGACGCGAGGAAGCACGCACAAAGGCTTGACGTTGTGTGCTGTCGTGGGCAAAAAAAGCCCCGATAGGCGCGACCCGCATCGCCGCCCCATTGCCCGCTGAATACACGCCGCTGTGCTGTGGGGAATATCCGCACCAGAGCTTAATAATGGCGCGTAAAGTAGCTAAGCCGATACCTGCGGGCGCACCCAACAACCAGCCGCGCAAGCCCCAAGCTAAACGGCGAGCAAAAGCGTCAGCCTCTTGGCCTTGTGCTAATAAGCTTTGAGTGACTAGCCAAGCATGTTCGCTGTCGTCGCTGCCCAAGCCCCAACGCCCGATCAAGCGGTGTTGCCAGCGTCCAGGATACCAACGCGCTCCCCGTCGCTGGCTTAAACCTTCTGCTGGAAGTCCCAAGGCATCACTGACGCTTAATCCCAGTAATAAACCCTGCCAACGTTGTTCTAAGCTGATGGTGTGCATATTTTTGCCTTTGGGGTGCCCACGCAAATTGAAGGGTATGCTGTTTTGGTAGGTCAACATTAATGCTTACGTTGCCGCGTACATATTTTGTTCGCTGTGTGCTGTATAGAACCCATTTGATATCTATTATGTTAAAGTTCTGAAGTATGGATATTTCAGAAAAAGCCCCTAAAAGCAGACTGTATACGAGCAGTTTAACAGA